>NZ_CAPAEZ010000002.1:0-68975 GCF_948576815.1 uncultured Allobaculum sp. | reverse complement strand
TAGCGTATCTAATATTCAGTCTCGCGTATACCCGTCGATTGTTTGACACTTACTTACCGTTCACGCGTCCATTACGGCCAGACCGTTCTTTGAAAAACGGGGCTATCGCGTCATCCATTCCCAGCAGGTGGAACGCCGCGGCGTTCTCCTGACGAATTTCGTGATGGAAAAGGAAGCCCAGAAAACGAAGTGAAAACAATAAGAGGATGAAAAATACCGCAAATACGCAGTTTTTTTCATCCTCTTTCGTCTTCATCATCTTTATTCTTCGTTCGTTTCGTTTTCGACTTCTCCGGCCTTGGCTCACGCGTGCGCGTCCGGGGTCGAATGTTTTTTTGAAAGCGAAAAGATCATTCGGTTTTTGACGCGCCGCAGGGAAAGCCGCAGTTTTTGCGACCGGCTCAGTTCCGGCTGCCAGACGGGCAGACGGTGGGCGCGCAGATCGCGGGAATGCACGTATACATTGAGCAGCCGCTCGGAAAGAAAGCCGTAAATGCGCTGCTGGTAGGCATTGCGGCCGTCCAGCGATATCTGTTTCTCCAGTACTTCCAGAATGGGGAAAAGCCAGGCGCAATAGTCGTCAAAGCGTGCTTTGGAGCAGGCCATCATGTTGTACTGGCTGATGCCGCCCTGCGCCATGATCGCATCCCACGCCTGCACATCCTTTTTGCTTTTCGCGGCAAGAATTTCTCGAAGCGTATCGAGATCCTGCGCAAAGCCGGATTCGATGCAGTACTGTTCATAGACGCTTTCGCGATACGGTTCGAATTCCGCCAGGCACACATCATAGCCGTCCAGAGCCTTGAGAATTTCCGGACCGCTCATTGCTTTGTTTTTTCCAAAGTAGCGGCGATAGTGACTGATCGAAATCCAGTCGCTTTCGGTATCGTTTTTCCAGATCCAGTACAGCCCCGTCAGTTCGCACCAGCTTTTGTTTTTGGAAGCGATGTTGTCTTTCGTGTTGTCGCGCAAATAGCCAAGATCTTCGCCAAAGCCGACTTGAAGCGGAACAAAAGACGGATCGGCAGGGGGTGTAAAGGCTTTATGCATGATGATGTACTGCCGCAGTCTGCCCTCTGTCATTTCTGGCTTTCCTTTCCGGCGTTCAAATAAATCATTTCCAGCTTTCTGGCCGCTTCCTTCACTTCGTAGCCGGACGCGATGATTTCATCGCGGGTGTCGGCGCGCGGACGGGCAGCTTCTTCGAGAATCTTCTGGGCCCATGTCGCTGGCGAATCATCCAGAGACAAATAGAGCGCCAGCGATTCGATCGGCAGCTCATGCGCCACCAGCGTGGACGTTACGACGGGCAGACCGGTGCACTGTGCTTCGACGCCGACGACGGGAAGTCCTTCAAAAAAGGAGGGAAGGACAAAAACGTCCATCGCATTCATCAGATGGGCGATGTCTTTACGAATCCCAAGAAATTTCACGGCATCGTCTAATCCTTTTTGCGAGACAAGCTGACGGATTTCGTCCATCGTTTCGCCCTGACCGGCCAGAAGCAGGACAGAATCGGGGCGGCGCTGATGAATCTGTTCGAACACTTCGATCAGAAACGGGTGATTTTTCTGGACGCTGAACCGTCCCACGTGGCCGATGACCAGCGTGCCGGGATCGATGTGCAGCTCCTTGCGGATTTCCTTTCCCCAGGCGGGTTCAAAGTGGAATTCGTTCAGGTCTACTGCGTTTTTTAACACGGTGTACTGATGGTTTCGAATGATGGACGGCGGAAATTTCCAGCGGGCCGCCAGATCCGAACAGGCCAGATATTTGGTGGGGTATTTGAGCAGGTACGGAATCGAGATCGTCTTGATGACGCGGTACTTGAGATTGTCAAAGCCGCCGCAGTGCGAGTGGACAAAGACGTTGGGCACGCCGGCTTTTCGGGCCAGCTTGGAGCCTTCCATCAGGGCGTACGTGCTGCCGGAATGAAAGTGAACGATAGGATAGTGATGTTCTTTTAAAAACGTCTCTAAAGACGATTTGAAAACCGCGTTGTTGTGTTCGCCAAAGGGATGTCCGGCCGCAAAGACGTGCGCCCCCATGGATTCCATTTCCTTCTGGAGCGCCAGATTATCGACGGTAAAGGGCGTGAAAAAATCCATCTGGACTTTGTTTCGGTCGATGTGGCGGTACATGTTCATTAAATAGCTTTCCTGACCGCCGTTGGCAATCGGTTCGCGAAAGACTTCAAGTACGCGGATCATTCACAGTCTCCTTTCGTGGGGAAAAATGCAGGCCGGATTTCGAGGCAGACCAGATGATGGCCAGCCTCTCTTTTTTATGATCGGGAGCATGGACAAGAACCCGTGCAGTGTGCAGGCAAATTTTCGCCATCTGATACAGCTTGCGCGAAAAGCCTTCCTGTCTCGCAATATACACCTCATTGCGATACGCATAGCGATAGCGATCCAGCCGGTCATGTGAAGCCCGGCTGATATCGGAGCCGACATTGTCGGCGCATTTATGAATGACGACACTTTCGGGAACGTACCAGCACGGATAGCTTGCGCTGATCCGTCTGGTGTATTCGACATCGTCGCCCCAGATGAAGAAATCTTTCAGGGGCAGACCGATCGCTTCAATGACCTGAGCCCGCAGGAAAAAGGAAACGAAGGAAGCCTGCCGGATCGGCCGGTCCATTTCGTCGGACTGCTTTCCCTCGATGAATTTGGGTTCGTTCATACGGCAGTACGATCCGTCTTTCCAGAGCACTTTGGAGGCGAGAAAGCCAAAATCCGGGTGCGCTTTGCCAAAGGCGAGCAGAGCGGCCAGCGCATCGGGGCCCGGAATGGCGTCATCGTCCATTCCCCAGACGCAGGAATAGCCCATCAAAACGGCCTGCCGCAGCCCTTCGCAAAAACCGCCGGCACCGCCGATATTTTCGTCAAGGCGATGATAGACGATCTGAAGATTGCGGCTTTTCTGGCAAGCTAAAGTTTTCGGATCATTTTTCCAGGCATGCACGGTGTCTTTGGTTCCATCGGTCGATGCGTTATCGACAATCAGAATCGAACACGGATGACTTTGCGCGAGAAGGGCATTCAGACATTCCACAAGCAGCGCCTTTCGATTGTAGGTGACCACGACGGCGATCGTCTGTTCAGGATGAGAACGCGCCATACGTGGGCCCTCCTTTTCCTGCAGTCGAAGCCGCCGGCCTGGATGAACGCAGCGTCGCTTTCGAAGATACTTTGCGGATCTTCTCGCTGTGTCCGTCCGCTTCAAAGGCGTCTTCGGACGCTTCGTGAACCGAAGTATGCGCGGCTCGGGCAGTTTTCCGGCGCGTTTTGAAATGCGAAGCAAACCAGCGGCTCAAATGGGAAAACGGCTGACTGAGCAGGTGACTGGCGTACAGAAGCAGGGGGTTGAACACCGGATTTAACAGGCGGACTTCATTAAACGAGAAGCAGTACACAATAAAGAGCGCGATCATCAGCGGAACATTTTTCTTGCGGTACGCCTGCCAGGCGATGCACGAGCAGCATCCCAGCACGAGCAGCCATTCAAGAACGCCAAAGTTCAGCAAAATATTCAGATACGAGCAGTCGACATACAAATACGTGTCGCCCGCAGTCGTGGCCGGTCCGTTTCCCTGCCAGACAATGTGCTTTCCGGCAAGAGACAGACCGTACTGATCGAACGCGGTGCGCGCATTGGCCAGACGGCCGGAAAGCAGTCCGTTCAGACTTTCCCAGAACGGCTGCCCGGGCGTATACGCCAGCATAAGTCCCAGCGCCACGATCGCCAGAACGACCGGCAAAAGCGCCAGACAGATTCCAAACCAGCGTTTATGCATGAACGAAAACCAGGCCGGATGCGACTGCAGCAGCCCAATCAGAATAAGCAGAAGCAGGGAAAGAAGAAACGCAAAGCGCGTATCGGTCAGGAAATAGAACAGAACGCTCATGCCCGCAAGCGCCATAAGCGCCGTCGTGTTGAGCGCGCGTAAATCGCAGAGCAGCAGCGCAATCAGAAGAAACAGAAAGAGAACCGGCGCTGTGCTGACCCACGCAAAGCCGAGGGCATGACGGGAACGCTCCGTATCCATGATCACATCGGGAAAGACGTGCAAAACGCTCAATGCGAGAACGATCCCTAATACCGTAGTCAGCACGAGTAAATACACGCGCAGACCGCGCCGGAGGCTGAGGGAGCGAAACGCGAACAGATACAAGGTCAGAATCGCAAATTCTGTACTTCGCGAAAACAGAAAGACCAGAACGCTGACGATCAGAACCGTCCAGACGACGATGGGATTTTGCCGTCGCTTCGACAAGGTAAGACTGAGCAGCGCCGCGCCAAGCATCAGCACATAGCCTCCGTAGCGCAAAATCGTAAAGAACAGATCAAAGCCGCGCGAATACGAGGCGGCGCCCTGGGCCGATACGATCACGAAACCCATCCACGATGTGAAAAGGAAAAAAGTCAGAAGCAGTTCGAGAAGCAGGGAAGAATGGCGCAGAGAATACGCGATCAGACGATTGGCGCGCAATCGCTCTCTGAACAGGGAAAAAGACTGGGAAACGGTATGCATAAAGCGGCTCCTTTCGAAGAGATCGAAAAAAACGTTCTGCGCCAGTTCGGGGATGAATTTCTTCGAAAGAAAAGGGCAGAAACGAAAACGGGAAGCAGGATGGCATAAGCCTGTTGAAAAAAATATATCATTCTTTTTGCGTATTCCCCGGTTTCGACCGCCCGAGGGCATCTGTCGATGGAGTAAGAAAACAAAGGACAGCGCCAGAAAAACGCCAATCCGCGCGATCAGAACGCAAGCCAAAAAAAGGCTGGGGAAAGGGGAAACCCGTCCGTGGGCGCACAGAAAAAACAGGCCCGCCATCCGGGCAGGAAAAGAATGATTCTGAGAATAGAGTAAGCCTGCTGTGACCCAGATCCGCTCAAAGCGCCTGCCTTGTTTGTGCAAACAGATCGTGCAACATGCGCGATTCGCATAAAGCCCGAAACCTATCGCTCTGAATACGGGACAAAACCATTAAAATCACGGAATTTACCCGGAAATATCTTGATCTGCGCTTTCAAAACCCGATGTTTTCGCTATAATTTGCATTGTTAATTGCATAATGTTGCATAAAAACAGGTATGGAAAACGCATTGATGCAAACGAGGCATTGCACAGATCAGGAAAGAGAAAAAGGAGGCCCTATGAGCGAAAACAAAAAGCCGGTTTCGATCCAGATCGTCTCGCCGCTGAGCGGTACAGCCGTTCAGATTACGGAAGTGCCCGATCCCATCTTCTCCGGGAAGATGATGGGCGACGGCGCCGCGGTAATTCCGGATAACGGAACCATCGTTGCTCCCGTTGACGGCGAACTGACTATGATCGCACCGACCCTGCATGCGTACGGATTTAAAGCGGAGGATGGAACGGAAGTTCTGGTCCATGTCGGACTCGAAACCGTCGGACTGGACGGCGCTGCGTTCAAAGTTCTCAAGGAAGCCGGATCCAAGGTCAGAAAAGGCGAACCGGTTGCCGAGGTGGATCTTGAACTTCTCAAGTCGAAAAACCTCAACCCCATTACCGCCATCGTACTAACAAGCACCCCCAAAGACGCGGTAATCACCGTTCGGGAAGGCAAAGTCAAAGGCGGAGAAGAAACGATTCTCACCATTGAAGAACCGGCTAAAGAAGAAGCGCCGGAAGCCGACACAAAGCCGGCGTCTGGAAAAGACGAGAAAAAGGACGCTGAAAAAGCCGACAAAAAAGGGGATAAAACGGAAAACACGTCCAAGTCTTCCAAAGGCAAAGCGGATCAATCCGATTCGTCCAAAAAGAAAAAATTCAAATTCAAAATCAACTTCGACCTGCTTCAGAAATTCGGCAAGGCGCTGATGGTCGTCATCGCCGTGATGCCGGCAGCCGGCCTGATGATTTCCCTTGGCAAGCTGGTCGGCATGATGGCCGGCGATATTACCCTCGTCACCACGATTGGTATGGTCATGGAAAACATCGGCTGGGCCATCATTAACAACCTGCATCTGCTTTTCGCCGTCGCCATCGGCGGCAGCTGGGCGAAGGAAAGAGCCGGCGGCGCGTTCGCGGCGGTTATCGCCTTCATCCTGATCAACAACATCACCGGTCAGATTTTCGGTGTCACGACCGACATGTTAGCGGACCCGAATGCGATCACGCATACGCTGTTTGGACAGCCGATGCCCGTCCCCAACTACTTCGTCAACATTCTCGGCGCGCCGGCGCTGAACATGGGTGTGTTCATCGGTATGATTTCCGGTTTCGCGGGTGCCATCATTTACAACAAGTACTACAACTACCGCAAACTTCCGGATGCCCTGGCCTTCTTTAACGGCAAGCGCTTCGTACCGCTCGTTGTCATCGTATGGTCCGTCATCATCGCGCTGATTCTTTCGATTTTCTGGCCGATGGTTCAGCTGGGCATCAACAGCTTCGGAGAATGGATCGCGACGTCTTCGGAAACTTCGCCGATTCTTGCGCCGTTCATTTACGGAACGCTCGAACGTCTGCTGCTGCCGTTTGGTCTGCATCACATGTTAACGATTCCGATGAACTACACGTCGTTTGGCGGGACCTATGTCATTGCTACCGGCGCACAGGCGGGAACCGCCGTTTACGGACAGGATCCTCTGTGGCTGGCCTGGGTCAATGACCTCATCAACTATAAAAACGCCGGCAATATGGCAGCCTACAATGAACTGCTCACGACGGTTACCCCGGCACGTTTCAAAGTCGGCCAGATGATCGGTGCAACCGGTCTGCTGCTCGGTATCGCTCTGGCGATGTATCGCCGTGTCGATCCGGACAAGAAGAAAAAATACCGTTCCATGTTCATTTCCATCGTTCTCGCCGTCTTCCTGACCGGCGTTACCGAACCGCTGGAATTCATGTTCATGTTCTGCGCTATTCCTCTCTACATAGTTTACGCGATTTTGCAGGGCTGTGCGTTCGCGCTGGCGGGTATCTTCCATCTGCGTCTCCATTCCTTTGGAAATCTGGAATTCCTCATGCGTACCCCGATGTCCATTCAGGCGGGTCTTGGCGGCGATATCATCAACTTCATCATCGCCTGCATCGTCTTCTTCGGAATCGGCTACTTTGTCGCTTACTGGATGATCGGCACGTTCAGCTACGCTACGCCAGGCCGCAACGGCAACTACACCACAGACGATGACGATACGAGCGCGTCTTCTTCGAGTTCTTCGGAGACGTCCAAGTCCGAAGGCGGCCAGTCGCAGCCGGAGCGAATCATTGCGCTGCTGGGCGGCCGCGACAACATCGTTCTCGTCGATGCCTGCATGACGCGTCTGCGCGTTACGGTAAAAGACGTGGAAAAAGTGGCGGATCTTCCGGCATGGAAAGCCGAAGGCGCCATGGGTCTGGTCAAAAAAGACAACGGCATTCAGGCGGTCTACGGACCAAAAGCCGACGTGCTGAAATCCGATATTAACGACATTCTCTAAACCTCCATCCGTATCTGCACACGCGCTTAGATCTGCCTCGCCTCCTCGAGGAGTCTGAGTTTACGAAAAGAGGACCGGCTGTATGGCCGGCAAGGGAAGAATCAAGGGAGCAGATCCATTGCGGCTGCTCCCTTTTTCACGGCTTTAGCCCGTTTCTTTTAAAGGCATCGACAAATTTTGTCGTCCTTGCGTTTCGATTCCCCTTTCGTCTTCTTACAATCGAAAGAGAAGAAGCGTCCTTACAGACTAGGAAATGCGAAGGCCAGAGCCGTCCAGAATTCACACCACGCAAAATTCCAGTCTGAATCTCTTGAAAAAAATGGAAAGGAGAGAGCTATGAAACTGCTCACCCTCAATACGCATTCGCTTCAGGAAACAAACATGGCGCAAAAACAGGATCTCTTCTGCGCCTGGATTGAAAACGAACAGCCGGATATTATCGCCCTGCAGGAAGTCAACCAGAATATGGATGCTCCTGCGGCAGACGATCTTGCCTGCGCACTGGTCTGGAAGCCGGAACAGGCGATTCTTCGCGAAGACAACCACGGTCTGGCGCTGGCCAGACGGCTGGCCAAAGCCGGCCTCCATTACGAATGGGCCTGGCTGCCCATGAAAATCGGCTACGACCGCTACGACGAAGGGCTGGCTATTTTCAGCCGTAAGAAAATTTTGAAGACGGAAAATCTGCTGGCATCGAAAATCGATACGTATACGGATTTTCGTACCCGCCGAATTCTGGGCGTACAGACCGAAGACGGCTGGTTTTATTCCATCCACCTCTCCTGGTGGAACGATCCGCATGAACCGTTCGCTCTGCAGTGGCAGCGTCTTCTGCCCCAGCTGGAGAAACATTCGAAAGATTCGCCGGTGTATTTACTGGGCGATTTCAATTCGGATGCGTTTTTGCCGGGCGAATCGGCCGATCTCGTCCGCCAGAGCGGCTATTTCGATACGTACGTGCTGGCAAAAAAGAAAGATGCCGGCTATACGGTAGGCGGCGTCATTGACGGCTGGGAAAACCAGCCGCAAAGCGGTCCAAAACGGATCGATCAGATCTGGGCAGGCCATAAGGAAAACGTCACAGAAAGCCGCGTCGTCTTTAACGGAGAGAAGGAGCCTGTTCTTTCCGACCATTACGGCCTGCTCGTTGAAATTGACGACTCGCGCGGTGCGCACGAATAAAGCCGACAGGCGAAAACCGCCCGCAAAGCAGACACCAGAAAATTCATAAATCCAAAATCAAAAGCCGTTCGAACTTTACCGTCCCCTGAATTGGGGAGCGGTACGTTCGAACGGCTTTTTTGTGCGGTTTATATTTTTGGAGAAAATCAGGATTTGGCTGGAGCACAGCTTTCGCGCTCGACGAGCACGAACGGAACGAGGGTCTTGCTGGCCATGGACTGCGGCGTGCGCGCCCGTAAAATCGCCTGCGCGGCGGCTTCGCGGCCAAGCTGGAGCGGATGAACGTCGATGGACGTCAGACGCGGGGAGGTGAGCGTCGCGAAAATGGAATTGTTAAAGGAAACGATGGACAGATCGTCTGGAATGGAAAGGCCGGCTTCCGCGGCTTTCTGGCGAAGGGCCATCGCGTGCAGGTCGTCGCTTGTCACAAAGGCCGTTGGCCGTTTGTCTTTGGAAAGCGCGAGCAGGCGGCCGATTTCTTCAAGCCCTTCGGGATCGCCGTGTTCCATTTCGATCAAATGCATGTTTTGCGCCTCGATGCCAGCCTGCTGAAGAAAGAGAAGCACACCGTTTTTGCGCGATGCAGAAAACAGATGCTCGAACGGGGAGCCGATAAACGCGAAGCGGCGATGGCCAAGCCCATACAAATAGCGTGCAGCGCTGCTGCCGGCTTCGATGTTGTCGTTGTCGACGCTGACGGTCTGCGAACTGCGGCTTTGCGGAGAGCCGATCAGCACGTAGTCGTAGCCTTCTTCGGTCAGCTTGTCGACGATGGGATCATCGGCGCGGGAAAACAGAAGAATGAAGGCGGAAAGGCGGCTGCTCGCGGAAAGGGAAAGGATCGCTTCGATGACTTCCTGATCATCCCGGCCGGTTAACAGTAAGGAGACCGCTTCGTTCTGGTTGCAGTACTCGCTGATGCCGCGGATGACTTCCAGAAAGAACGGGTTGTTGTACGTATCCGCAGCGGAAGGCGGAAGAATGATGCCGACTTCGACAAGCGGCTTGTTCTGGACCAGCGTTGAAGCGCTTGCTGGTGCGGAGTAGCCGACTTTTTCCATGGCTTTGCGCACCTTTTCCTTGGTGGTCTCCGAAATGGCCGGATTGTTTCGAATGGTGCGGCTGACGGTCGAGGCGGAAACGCCGGCGACGCGGGCAACATCGCGTATCGTTACGGACATGAAAAATCCCCTTTCCAAAGCGAAATCTTCTGTTTCACGACAATTGCACACAACGAATACAGAAAGCGTTTGATCTGCGATAAACAAAGCCTTTTTACGCTGTGCAAATATGCATCATTATGCAACAAAATGCGCCAAAGGAAAAGACGGGCAGGAAGACTCCGCCCAATTCTTCAGGCATTTTTCAAGTGTTGACCGTCTGGTTTTCCGGCGAAACCAAGGGCGCTTTTCCGGCTTTTTCTCAAGAAAAGAGTGATCGTTTTCTTCGTTCAAATATCCTGAAACGGATAAACACAATCGCAAAAAGAAACCCGGCGAGAAAAAACGCCAGCGGGACGGCTTGTGTCCAGCGACCCTGAATCCGCAGCGTTCGCCTCGGGCATCTGCCGGCTTGCCTGCGGCTCGCGTCGGATAATACAGGTATGGACTATCCACAGGATCTGATCGGAGAACTGGTCGAAAACGATAAGGATGAACGGGAAGAATCGCTGCGCGTCGGCCTGCTTTTAACGCTTGGTATCGGCATTCTCAACGCCTGCACGTACGTGACGCGCGGGCATGTTTTCGCGAGCAGTCAGAGCGGCAACCTGCTCTATTTAGGACTCGATCTGGCCAAAGGCGAATTTGGCAACGTGACCAAGTATCTTTTTCCGCCGCTGATGTTTGCGGCTGGAATTGTCATTGCCGAACATTATCACGACAAGCCGGGGTATCGGCAATGGCGAAGAATTCCGTTTCTGATCGAAATCGTTCTGATCATTGTCGCCACGTTTCTTCCGGATTCCTGGAACGCACTGGCCAATCCGATTTTCGGCTTGTGCTGCGGACTGCAGACGATTATTTTCAAGCGGATTCGAAGCAATCCGATGGCGACGGTCGTCATCAACAGCGGCTTTCAGAACACGTTTGTGCACCTGACACGGTATTTGCAGAAAAAGGATAGGGAAGACGCGTTTCGCGCGCTGCTCTATTTTGTTCTGGTCATTTCCTACTTTCTCGGCATCGTGATCGGCGCACTGCTCTGTCCGTATCTCAATCATTATGTTTCGCTGATCAGCGCTGGACTGCTGCTGATCTGTCTGTTTATTGCGCTGCCTGCCCATTTGGATTCGGACGAAAAGAGCTCTGATTCATCGGTCGACAACCCGGACAAGGCAGGAACGGCTGCGTCAAAGCCTGAAAAAGAAAACGGACAAAATTCGAAGAACAATAGAAGTTTCAAAAACGAGGACACGGTTTGGAAGCGTTGAATTTCAAAATCCGTGTCTTTTTATCGCGTAAGTAATACGAATCGTTTTACTCTTCGCAAGAAAACCTCTTTTTTCGGGCCGTCAAGAGGAATTTTCAGAAAAATGCCGGGAAATATTCTCGTTTTCATGCATTTTTTCAGAAAGAGAAACAAATCGGTTTCAATGGATTGAATTCGAAAATGGAATGGGTAGAATACGGAATATCAAATCAGTGATCGGAAATAGTACCTGCAGAAAGGTCCAAAGAGAGCTTCGGCCTGGTGAAACGAAGCGTCCGGAATGCAGCGAACGTGCCCGTGAGTGGAACCGCGACAGAAATCGAGCTGTTCCCGCGACCCGGCGTTATGGGAGAGTGTCCTCTTCAAGAAAGAGGGAAGACAGGTGGTACCGCGATCCTTATCGTCCTTTCATTCGAAAGGACGTTTTTTTTTGGAAGGGGCGATTTCATGCAGGAAGACCGACGATGCCTGAATTCAGGCCGGCGAAAGGCTGACACACACTGAGAAACAGCCATTCGCCGCATACATACGCACAGCTTAGAACAAGATCCGAAACGAAAAATCCATACATACATAAACGTTTAAATCTGCTGGATCTTCTTCTCATTCTTTCTCAGACCATTCAAAAGCGAAAGCGAACAAGGAGAAAAATCATGAGCAACCTGCATAACGAAAACAAAACGTATAAGAAAATCGTCCTCGCCTATTCCGGCGGTCTGGATACTTCCGTTCTGATCCCCTGGCTGAAAGAACATTACGGCAACTGCGAAGTCATCGCGGTATCCGGCAACGTCGGACAGGGCGGCGAACTCGACGGCCTCGAAGAAAAAGCGCTCAAGACCGGCGCCTCCAAACTGTATATTGAAGATCTGACCGACACCTTTGTAGACGACTACATCGTACCGTCCCTCAAAGCCGGCGCGAGCTACGAACAGTACTTGCTGGGAACGTCTTTCGCAAGACCGATCATCGCCAAACGGATTGTGGAAATCGCCAAAGCCGAAGGCGCCGATGCCATCTGCCACGGCTGTACCGGTAAAGGAAACGACCAGGTTCGGTTTGAACTGGCCATCAAGGCGTTCGCTCCGGAAATCGATATTATCGCTCCATGGCGGTTCTGGGATCTGAACAGCCGGGAAAAGGAAATCGCCTACGCCGAAGCGCATAACATTCCTCTGAAAATCAGCAAGGAAACCAACTACTCCAAAGATAAAAACCTCTGGCATCTGTCCCATGAAGGCCTGGACCTCGAAGATCCGGCCAACGAAGCTCCAATCAACAAACCCGGCTTCCTCGAAATGGGTGTATCCCCCGAAATGGCTCCGGATACGCCGACCAATGTCACCATCCATTTTGAAAAAGGCGTACCGACCGCTCTGGATGGCGAAGAAATGAGCGCCAAGGACATCATCCTCAAGCTCAACGAAATCGGCGGCGCCAACGGCATCGGCATTCTCGATATCGTTGAAAACCGTCTGGTCGGCATGAAATCGAGAGGCGTATACGAAACGCCGGGCGGATCCATTCTGTATAAAGCCCACGACAAGCTCGAGGAAATCACCCTCGACAAAAACACCAAGCATTTCAAGGAAATCGTCGCGCAGAAATTCGGCGAACTCGTCTACGACGGCCTCTGGTTCACCCCGCTGCGCAAAGCGCTGAGCGCCTTCGTCGATTCCACGCAGGAAACCGTAACCGGCGACGTTACGCTCAAACTCTACAAAGGCAACATGATTCCGGTATCAGTAACATCCCCGTATTCCCTCTATAACGCAGGCATGGCCACCTTCGATGAAGATGACTGCTACGACCAGAGCGATTCCGCCGGCTTCATCAACCTCTTCGGTCTGCCGATCGCGGTAAGAGCCATCAACGACAAGCAGCTCGCAAAGGAAACTGGAGAACATTTCTCCAGTGTGGAATAAATGAGTAAGCTCTGGGCGGGTCGGATCTCCAAGGAAACCGACGCGGACGCCAACGACTTCAACAGTTCCATTTCTTTTGATTCCCGGCTGTATCCCCAGGACATTCTTGGAAGCCTGGTGCACAGCTGCATGCTCGAAAAACAGGGCATTCTCACGTACGAGGAAAAGCAGGACATTCATCACGGCCTGCTCGATCTTCTCAACAAAATGAACAGCGGTCAGGTGGAATTTTCCAGCCAGTATGAAGACATTCACACATGCGTGGAACAGCTGCTGACGGCCGCCATCGGCGACACCGGCAAAAAGCTCCACACCGGACGCAGCCGCAACGATCAGGTCGCACTCGACATGCGTCTGTATGTTGTCTCCAAAGCCGAAGAAATTCACGACACGCTGCTCAATCTGATTTCGGTTCTGGCCGATCTGGCCGCCGAATACGCCGATACGCTCGTACCCGGCTATACCCATCTTCAAAGAGCGCAGCCCATCACCTTCGGGCACACGCTCATGGCCTACGCCAACATGTTCCGCCGCGACGCGCTCCGTCTGGAAAACGCGCTGGACGTCATGGACGAATGTCCGCTGGGCGCCGGCGCTCTGGCTGGAACGACGTTCCCGCTCGATCGGGAATTTACCGCCGCACATCTTGGCTTTTCCAAGCCGATGTCCAACTCGATCGACGCGGTCAGCGACAGGGACTTCTGCATTGAATTTTTAAGCGATCTTTCCATCCTCATGATGCACATGAGCCGTCTGAGCGAAGAAATGATTCTCTGGAGCTCCTGGGAATTCAAATTCATCGAACTCGACGACGCCTATTCCACCGGCAGCTCGATCATGCCCCAGAAGAAAAATCCGGACATGTGCGAACTGATCCGCGGCAAAACCGGCCGGGTTTACGGCGATCTGATCGGTCTGCTCACGGTCATGAAAGGTCTGCCCCTCGCCTATAACAAGGACATGCAGGAAGACAAGGAAGCCGTCTTTGACGCCGTTGATACCGTCGAGATGTGCCTGAAAGTTCTGCCCGGCATGTTAAAGACGATGCGCGTACGCAAGGACAAGATGAAACAGGCCGCCAGTGCCGGATTCATCAACGCAACGGAATGCGCTGACTACCTCGCCAAAAAAGGGATGCCCTTCCGGGATGCCTACAAACTGACCGGTACGCTCGTCGCTGACTGCATCGACAAGGGCCTTACCCTCGATCAGGTCAGCCCCGACGATCTCGAAAAGCTCTGCGATCTGTTTGACGAAGACTTTTATCAGGCGATCGATCTCGACAAGGCTGTAGCCGATCGGAAAGTGTACGGCGGTCCGTGCAAGGAAAACGTGCTCGACCAGTCCGCCAAAGCCAAGGAATTTGTCGCCGCGCACAAAACGTCCAAAGTCAGAACTTCGAAATAATTCCAGACCGAGCGAAAGCCGTCAAAGGAAAAAGACGCGCTTCTTCTGGAAAGGAAATGTTTACGCCAGACCGCCGCGCCAGTAGGAAACTTGTCGCGGCGGTCGACGTTTCCGATGATTTTTCCTCTCCATCCAACCGCTGCGTGCCGCCTGTCTTTCGATATCTTTCCATATATATCGGAAGCAGAAAGAAGGCTATAGAAGGATATAGATATATAGGAAGAACAGGGAAGAGCTCGAACGCCTGGCAGAAAAGAGTCCGGACAGGCAGGATTCCATCCCCGCAAATTCACCTGAAAAGTGCAGGAAAAACGGGAAAAAGACAGCCCATACAGAACCGGTGAAATCCCGCAAAACAGGAATATATATGTCTCCTTTGAAAAAGCGGATGTTCACAAAATGCATAGGCCGGTATTCTGAGCAGGGAAAAAGATAAAAAACAGTACGTGTATGAAAAAACCAAAAATTTACATCGATGGCCAGGCCGGAACGACCGGGCTGCAGATTAAGGAGCGGATTTTAAACCGCGACGATCTGGAACTGCTGACCATCGCCGAAGACAAACGAAAAGATCCCGGCGAACGCCGGCGTCTGATGGAAAAAGCCGATCTGGTCTTTCTCTGCCTGCCCGATGCGGCAGCGATCGAAGCCGTTTCGCTGATGGAAGGACTCGATACCCGAATCATTGACGCCTCCACCGCGCATCGCACTTCGCCCGACTGGGCGTACGGCTTTCCGGAACTTTCGGCCGCGCATAAAGCAGCCATTCAGAGCGCGCAGAAAGTGGCCAATCCCGGATGCCACGCCAGCGGCTTTATCGCTCTGGTTTATCCGCTCGCCAGATCCGGACTGCTCAATCTGGACAGTCAGCTGAAGTCCTTTTCGCTGACCGGCTACAGCGGCGGCGGAAAATCGATGATCGCCGCTTACGAAAACGAAAAAGAAGACGAAATGAACAGCCCGAAGCCCTACGCTTTAGGACTTGCCCATAAGCACATTCCAGAAATGAAAGCCGTCTGCGGTCTGCAGCAGACCCCGCTTTTTGTACCGATCGTCGATGACTATGAAAAAGGCATGCTCACCCAGGTCTTTCTCGGCAAGGACGATCTGACCAAATCTGTCAGTCTGCAGGAACTGCTCGATCTGTATAAAAACTGGTACAGCGATTCCCAGATTCAGGTCGGCGATCCGCAAGGCGCGCTGTTCTCGAATACGCTGGCCGGAAAAGACGGCATGGAAATTTTTGTCAACGGATCTTCGGAAACCGGCTATGTGCTCAGCGCCCGCTTTGACAACCTCGGCAAGGGGGCGAGCGGTGCCGCGGTTCAGAACATGAACCTCATGCTTGGCCTGGACGAATACAAAGGCCTGCATCTTTAAGAAAAACGCGAAATCCGATACGGATTTCGTTTCCATATATTTCCAGATACTGGAGAACTGCGAAGAAGGGATAAACATGAAGGAAAGTCGCAAAGGAATTACCGCAGCCGCGGGATTTCAGACCGGCGCAATTCACTGCGGGCTGCGCAATAATCCGCAGAAAAAGGAACTCGCGCTGATCGTGTCCGAAACCCCGTGCACAGCTGCGGCGGTTTACACCACCAATCAGGTGAAAGCCGCGCCGCTGCTGCTCAACATGCAGCATCTGGCCAGCGGAACGGCACAGGCCATTACCGTCAACTCGGGCAATGCCAACGCCTGTGCGCAAAACGGTGCCGAAAACGCGTTGCGTCAGGCCCAGGCCGCTGCTGCAAAACTCGGTCTGAAAACCGAAGACGTTCTGGTCGCTTCGACCGGCGTCATCGGCGTCGAACTGCCGATTGAAAAAATTGAAGCCGGTACCGAAAAAATCGTGCTGGGCTATGACTCTACCGACAGCGCGAAAGCGATCATGACGACCGATACCCGCGTGAAGGAATACGCGGTGGAATTTGAACTCGACGGAAAAACCGTCTATTTAGGCGGCATCGCCAAAGGATCCGGAATGATCCATCCCAATATGGGAACGATGTTATGCTTCCTGACCAGCGACGCAAAGATCGCTTCGCCTATGCTGGACAAAGCGCTGCATGATGTGGTGAAAAAGACGTTTAACCGGATCAGCGTCGATGGCGACACGTCCACCAACGACATGTGCATCGTTCTGGCTAACGGCATGGCCGGCAATGCCGAAATTACCGAAGAAAATGAAGACTACGCGATCTTCAAGCAGGCGCTCTTTGACGTCATGCAGAAGCTGGCGATCGCGATCGCCAAGGACGGCGAAGGCGCCAGCCGCCTGATTACGGTCGAAGTCAGAACCGCAAAAACCGAAGAGCAGGCCGAAACGCTCGCCCGTTCGGTGGCCTGCAGTTCGCTGCTCAAAGCCGCCATGTTTGGCAAGGACGCCAACTGGGGCCGCGTGATCTGCGCCATGGGCTATTCCAAAGCGCAGTTTGATCCGTCTCTTGTCAGCATTTCCTTCGCGTCGAAAAACGGCGAAATTCTGGTCTGCGAAAACGGCAAGGGCCTTGATTTTGACGAAGACAAGGCGCTTCACATTCTTGAACCCGATGAGATCGTCATTCTGATCGATCTGCACGAAGGAAAAGAGAGCGCGACGTGCTGGGGATGCGATCTCACGTACGAATACGTACACATCAATGGAGACTACCGCTCATGATGAGCGCGCAGATCCGCGCCGCCATTCTTTCGGAAGCCCTGCCGTACTTAAAGGAATACAACGGCGAAATTGTGGTGGTGAAATACGGCGGCAACGCCATGATTGACGAAGAACTCAAAAAGGCCGTCATTCAGGATGTGCTCATGCTGCACCTGGTCGGCATTCATGTGGTTCTCGTTCATGGCGGCGGACCGGAAATTTCAAAAATGTTAAAGAAAACCGGCATCGAATCCCGCTTTGTCAACGGGCTTCGCTATACCGGCGAAGATACGATGGGCATCGTGCAGATGGTCCTTTGCGGCAAGGTGAACAAGGATCTCGTTTCCCTGCTCGAAGGCAAGGGAATCGGTCTTGGCGGCATGGACGGCAATCTGTTTCAGGCCGTTCCGCTCGACCGGGATGAATACGGCTATGTCGGGGAAATCAAAGCCGTCAACAGTCAGATCGTCCGTGATCTCATTCACGGCGGCTACATCCCCGTCATTTCCTCGGTGGCTGCCGGTCTGAACGATCTCAACAGCTACAACATCAACGCGGACACCGCCGCCAGCTGTCTGGCCGGCGCACTCCATGCCAAAAAGCTGATTTTACTGACCGACATTTCCGGTCTGCTGGCGGATCCCAGCGATCCGGACAGCCTCATTCCGGCCCTGAAAGTTTCGCAGGTGCCGGCAATGCTGGCGACCGGCGCGGTTTCGGGCGGCATGATTCCGAAAGTGGACTGCTGCGTGGAAGCCGTACGGCAGGGGGTTCAGCGCGCCAGCATTATCGACGGCCGCATTCCCCATTCCATTTTGATTGAACTGCTGACCAACGAAGGCATCGGAACGATGTTCTCCCAGGAAGAGGTGTAAAGATGAGCGATACCCAGACCATCATCGAAACAGAATCGACCCATTTCATGAATACGTACGGCCGCTTTCCCATCGTGCTCGACCACGGCGAAGGCTGCCTTCTCTACGATCTTGACCAGAACGAGTACCTCGATCTGAATTCCGGCATCGGCGTCAACTGCCTCGGCCACAATCATCCCGCACTCGTAAAAGCCATTGCCAATCAGGCGGGAACCCTGATGCAGGCCAGCAACCTGTACTATACAAAGCCGCTCGTCGACGCCGGACAGAAGCTCGTTAAGCTTTCCGGCCTGAAGAAAGTCTTCTTCGCCAACAGCGGTGCGGAAGCCAATGAAGGCGTCATCAAGACCGCCCGCAAGTACAGCATCGATACATACGGCGATCCAAAGCGTGTACAGATCATTACGCTGAACAATTCCTTTCACGGACGCACGATCGCCACGCTCGAAGCGACCGGTCAGGATAAATTTCACCAGAACTTCTACCCGTTTACCGCCGGCTTCAAATACGTCGACGCCAACGATCTGGCGGCGATGGAAGACGCCATGGACGACACGGTATGCGCCGTGCTGATGGAACTCGTTCAGGGCGAAAGCGGCGTTCGCCCGCTCGATGCAGGCTACGTCAAAGCTGTCGAAGCGTTATGCAAGGAAAAAGATATCCTGCTGATCATTGATGAAATCCAGACCGGCGTCGGCCGTACGGGAACCTTCTTCTCGTATGAGCAGTATGGCATTCAGCCTGATCTTGTCTCGTGCGCCAAAGGCCTTGGCGGCGGCGTGCCGACCGGCGCGTTTCTTGCCGGCGAAAAAGCCGCCGATATTTTGCAGCCCGGCGATCATGGAACGACCTTTGGCGGAAACGCACTGGCCATGGCTGCAGCGAACGTGGTCCTCGACCAGGTCGGCGATCCCGCATTTTTAGCCGATGTGAAACGCAAGGGCGATAAATTCATGCAGGCCATTTCAGCGATCGATTCCGATCACATTCAGGACGTGCGCGGCATGGGACTGATGATCGGCATTGAAGTCGGACCCGAAGCCATTGCCGACGATCTTGCGAAACTTCGCGAAAAAGGCCTTCTCGCTTTAAAAGCCGGCGCAGGAACCATCCGCCTGCTGCCGCCGCTCATTATTTCGGATGAACAGATTGACCAAGCCGTCAACGTGATGAAAGAGGTGCTCGCATGAACCATCTGTTAAAACTCCAGGACTTATCCGCTGAAGAAATCGTTCGGATCCTCGATCTGGCCGACCAGCTCAAATACGAAAAGAAACACGGCATTGAACATCCTTACTTAAAAGGAAAAGCCGTCGGACTCATTTTCCAGAAATCGTCCACAAGAACCCGCGTTTCCTTTGAAACCGGCGTCCATCAGCTCGGCGGACAGGCGCTGTTCCTGTCTTCCAACGACTTGCAGATCGGACGCGGCGAACCGGTACAGGATACAGCCCGCGTGCTTTCCCGCTATCTCGACGGCATCATGATTCGTACGTACGAGCAGAAAGAAGTCGAAGATCTGGCTGAATATGGATCCATCCCCATTATTAACGGTCTGACCGACTACTGCCATCCTTGCCAGGTGCTCGCCGATCTGATGACGATCCGCGAAAAGTTCGGCAAGTTTGAAGGCCTGAAAATGGCGTACATCGGCGACGGCAACAACATGGCCAACTCGCTGATCGTCGGCGGTCTGAAGATGGGCATGGACGTCGCGTGCGCTTCGCCTAAAGGCCATCAGCCCGATCCAGCCGTTCTGGAATTCGCGAAGGAATTCCCGGGCAAGTTTACGCTGACTGAAGATCCAAAAGAAGCCGTCAAGGACGCGGATGTCGTCTTTACCGACACCTGGGCGTCGATGGGCATGGAAGCCGAAAAGGAAGAGCGCATGAAGCTGTTCCAGGGCTATCAGGTCAACGACGAACTGCTCGAACTCGCCAAGAGTCCGGTTATGATCCAGCACTGCCTGCCGGCGTACCGCGGTCAGGAAATTACCGAAAAAGTTTTCGAAGAACACGCGGACGAAATCTTTGAAGAAGCCGAAAACCGTCTCCATGCGCAGAAAGCCGTCATGGTTCTGCTCATGAAAGACGAATAGGCTGCCGTCTTTCGAATCGGTACAAACCGCAGATTTCCTTTACAAACCGCGAAACGATACGCGATTTCAGCAGAACACCCATACTTGTACTGCCGCTGCGCGATCCATATCCACAGGCTTTCGCTTTTGCCGGATGAATCGACTCCATACTCCTTTCCAGACGCCTTTCTGGCCGCTTTGGTTTTAAAGCGGATTTCCCGGCAAAACACAAAGTCAGGTACCCCAAAAGGTTTTCCGCATGTCTTTACCCTGGACATGCAGAAAACCTTTTTTTCGCTGGATCCGTTTTCCCGAAGAACGAGGCAAAAACAGGGGAGGAACGCGAAAAAAACGGGACAGAATGCCCGCTTCTGGACTACGCTGAACGCGGGAGAATTTCGTGAAGACGTGAAACGCGAAACGCGCAAAGAAGAAAAATGAAGAAAAAAAAGAGGAGGCGCAAAAAATGATGAAGGCAGAAAAGCATACAGACGAGATCCGAATGATTTTCTTTGATATTGACGGCACGCTGATCGACATGAATACGAAGGTGATCAGCCCCCGCACCGTTGAAGCGCTTTGCCTGCTCCAAAAGGAAGGCGTTCGTATCGCCATCTGTACGGGCCGCTCGCCCATGCAGATTCCAAAGTTTGAAGGCGTAGAGTTTGATGCCCTGCTTTCTTTTAACGGCTCTTACGCGACCGATCGGGACGGTCAGGTCATCTGTTCCTCGCCGCTCGATCCCGATGATGTGGAAACAATTCTGGCCAATACGCAGGCTATTGGACGCCCCGCTGCGCTGGCGACAACCGAAGAAATTATGGCCAACGGCACCGACCAGGATCTGAGCGATTACTACGCCATCAGCAAAGCCCGTCTGATTCCCGATCCGGACTTTGACAAACACCGTAAAGGCAAGTGTGTCTATCAGATCATGACGGGCGGACGCAAGGACGAATACGACTCCATTATGAAAAACACGAAAAACGCCAGAGTGATGGCGTGGTGGGACCGGGCGATCGACATCATTCCGGCAAGCGGCGGAAAAGGCGTCGGCGTCCAGAAGGCGCTCGATCATTACGGTCTGACCAGAGAACAGGCGGCTGCCTTTGGCGACGGGGACAATGACCGGCTGATGCTGGAAGCCGTAGGACTTGGCGTCGCCATGGCTAACGGCTCTCCCTCGCTTAAAGTGATTGCGGAGGATATCTGTCCGAGCGTGGAAGAAGACGGCATTTACCAGTACTGCGTCGCACAGGGCTGGATCCATCCGGAAACCGGGGATGCCAAAGTCTGATCCGACCGGCTCTGTTTTCACTCTGCGTTATTAAGAACAGACGAAGAAAAACCAAAACGCATCCGGATTGTAAAAATCTGGATGCGTCGTTCTTTTCCGTGGTGAAGAAGAAACAGATCCCCTGAAGTAAGAAAAAAGTCAGATTTGGATCCGTCCTATACGTCGATTTCGCGATCCTGCAGGATCTGGAGGGCGGCTTTCTCCTGGTCAAAACGAAGGACGCCTTCCAGGATGTATTCCATCAGATGCTGCTGGTCTTCGTCGAGCCGGCTGATCAGCAGCAGAAGCGTCTGACTGCGTCCGGATTTACCCGCGCCGGTCAGCAGAAAATCACAGGAGACGCCAAAAGCCTCGCTGAGTTTAATCAGCGTTTTCAGCGAAGGGGAAGAGAGCCCCCGCTCCAGATTGGAAATATACTGGGTATTGACGCCGATAATATCCCCCAGAGCTTCCTGGGTATAGCCTTTTTTCTTTCGACACTCGTAGATCCTTTTGCCAATTTCAATGCTGAGTTCATCTTTTTCTTTTTTCATAAAATCAACCCGTATAAACCGCGCCGAGCCGAACAGATGAAGGATCGCATAGCCGTCTCGATTAACTGGAAGCGCATGATGATTCCATTGTAATTAGCATAAGATGAATAAAACACAACCCAGAAGTGGATAAAAACTAGAACTATAAGAATTAGATTCTCCTTTAATGCGTTGCGTTTTCAACCTTTTTGGATGGTTCTGTGTCCGCTGGCAGGTTCCCGGACGGAACAGCAGTCCGGCTGCTGAAAAGCGTGAATTCAGAATTCAGAAAAAAGCCGGATTCTCTTCATTGAAAAACAAAGAGGATCCGGCTTTGTAATGCGGGGGATTTTCCTGGAAAAGGGGGCAAAAGCGATGGGGGAGAGAAGGTCGGTGTTTGAAATCGAAGCTTCGCTTCAGTCTTTGGCCGCAAAAATCGCCTTGCGAATTTCCAGAAGAAGGAGAACCAGGCTGACGCCCAGAACAATGTGGCCGATACCGGCAATGCCGGAAATGGCGGCGCTTGCGCCGTGTGAGAGCGGCGTGCTGAACACCTGGAGTGTGCCGCGCACCAGCATCATGATTTCGGTCAGAATCAGACCGAGGTTGTAGGCAAGAATGATGTGATCGGTCTTCTTTGTCGTAAAGGCGAAGTTCTTTTCCAGCAGGACGAGAAACAGGAACATCGCCATCCCTAACATAAAGAAATGGGGATGGACGACGGAAAGCATCGTCTTGCCGGTATAGCCGACAAACTTGGGCAGTTCGCGGAAATAGACACCGCCGACCATGGCCAGAAGCGCATAGACCAGAGCGGTATTCATGTACTTTTTCATGGATTGTTTCATACTCGCGTTTTCCTTTCTTCGCTTTACGCGTTTAAGCCGAGGCTTTCTGGGATTTCTTCATCGCGCTATAGCCGATCAGAACGGTCCAGACGTACGCGCATGTCTTCGGGATCATTAACATGCCGATCGCTGGAACTTTCGAGGCGAACAGTACAACGGGAATGTAGAAGGCAAAACTCAGAACGATCGTCAGCCACATCCATTTAAACGCCTTGTCCTTGGCGGCTTTGGCACTGCGATAAAACAGAACGATCATGAGCAGACCGAGCAGCGCGAACGGGATGTTGCGGTAAATGCCCCAGGAGAGCGGCTCATGCGTGGATGTCCACGCGTTTTGGGGGAAGAGGCAGAGAGCAATCCGAATGATGGCCAGACACCAGACGATAATCGTCAGGTTCTGCGTATGTTTTGGGTGATAGCGCTCCTTCCAGACGGAATAAAGCAATACGTAAAAAATGGTCATCGTAATGGATGTGATGAGCTTTCCGATGCCCAGCGCGGCGGTGTAGTGATCCAGACCGGTGGTACAGAGAGCGACCATACGCGGAACGAGATGGAACGCGTCGCCGCATCCCAGAATAACGGCCATCCATCCAAAGAGACGGTATTGTTTCACACCCTTGCAATCGCGAATCATCAAAATGCCGAGGGTGATGACGGTAAACAGATAAACCACATCAAACAGGGTTTCCAGAATAGCCTGCATAGTAAGACTCCTTTCACGATCAGACTTTCCAGAACTAAATGTACGCTATGTAAGCGGCAGAGAAGATCGATGCGCCCAGATAATGTGAACAATGTTCACTTTTGACAAAAAATTGTTCTGAGGCAGGAAGGCCTCAGAACAGAAGCCGGTCGGCGGCGGTCAGAATCAGGGAAGGATCGTAGTTTTCCTCAACAATGGAAGCCAGAAGCAGGGAAAACAGAATCTGCGCTGCCTGTTCCGACGAGAACGCAGGGTCGAATCGGTTTGCGGAAATAGAGGGGTCCTTTTCTATCGTCTGCGCGATCGTACTGACGATCTGCTTCCAGGTCCTTCGCATGAAGACGGAGCTTACCTGCCGTTCGTTGCTGGCGATCAGGCGGGCGTGCATGGTCGCAAAGCCTGGATACGTATGAAAGACGTCTTCCATCTGCGCATACCATTGCTTCAGCAGGGCCTTCAAGTCGTTCTGTTTCAGAAAGCCTTCAGGTAAATGGAAAATTTCCTTCCATATGCTGATGACGGTGGCGCTGACCAGATCGCTTTTCGAAGGAAAGTAATGGTAAAGACAGCCGACCGAAACCTGGCAGGCGCTCGAAACGTTCCGAATGTTTAAATCGTTCCAGCCCTGTGTCGAAGCCATACGACGACACGTTTTCAGAATTTCTTCCTTGGACGTTGCAGCGGGTTTCATTGCACTCTCTCCTTTCCTTTTGCTTTTCGGATCTCGTTTCTGGTCTCTCTCGGATCTCATTCGCGGTCGTATCCCTGGCGTAAGCCAGTCAGGCGGGAGATCTCCAGTTACTGTGATTATAAAACAGGAAAAAAGCGAAACGCATCTCGATCGAGACACGCTTCGCTCTGGCTTTTTTCAATACACGAAAAGATACAGAAGCAGATCGAGCAGAACGGCCGCCAGTACGCTGACGATAACGGGCATTTTACGATAGGCGCAGAGCACGGCGATCGCGCCGCCGCCCACCCCGATCAGAATGTGCTTTGGATCTGTCTCCAAAATTCCGGGAAAGATCAGCGAAGCCATGACCGTATACGGCAGCAGCTGCAAAAAGATTTTGCCTTTGGAAGAAAAATGAATTTTCGAGACGAGCAGAGCCGGCACGAGACGCGGAATCATCGTGGAGAGCGAAAGCAGAACGGTCAGCAGGAAGAAATTCATACGTCTTCCTCCTTTACAAAGAGCAGACCGATCAGCGCGCCGGCCAGCGAACCGATGACAATATTCCAGCTGCCCTCAATATAGACGCTCGCCAGCCAGGAAAAGAGCGCCGCCGCAAGAACCGGAATCCAGAGACGGGCATGCTTTTGCAAGGAAGGCGTCAGCAGCGCCAGAAACATCGCCGGCATGGCGATGGCGAACGCCGCGGTTAAGACGGGCGGGAAAAAGGCGCAGAGTACGGCGCCCAGCGCGGTTCCGACCCACCAGGAAAACCAGGCGCCAAAGGCCAGACCGCCAAAAAAGGCCGGCGTGATTTTCGAATGATCCTGCGTTGTAAACATGGCGAACACTTCGTCGGTCACACCGAGCGAAAGCACACAGCGCAGCCACAGCGGCGCTGTTTTCAGATCTTCCATGACGACCATGCTCATGATGATATGGCGCAGATTCATGACGAAAACGGAAATGACAATCGTCCAGAGCCCCGCGTTCTGTGCCAGCATCGACGCCGTCGTCATCTGTCCCGCGCCCGTATAGACGAACAGGGACAGTGACAGCGTCTGCCAGAAATTCATGCCTGCCGTCTGCGCCATGCCCGCGTAGGCGATGGCAACTGGAATATACCCCAGCATAATCGGCACGCTGGCCAGAAAGCCCGCACGAAACGCGCCTTTGGACTTCGCGGCCGATGCCGGCTGGTTCTGGCATGCAGATGTCCTCTGGAGCTGTTCAGCCTCTTTGGATTCCTTCATGAAACTATCCTTTCTTTCCAATCGATCGCCTTTTATCGAGCGCCGTCTGGGCTTGTCTTGATCTGGCGATCCGGTTTTCTTTCTTATTCATTTCGCTTATTCTTTCCGATGTCACGTCAGCTTGAAAACCGTATGAAAGCGCGGAAAGAAATGAAAAATTTGTGGAATAGAAAAAAGATATGACATGTTTCCCGACCTGCTCAATTGGGAAGCGTCATATCTTTTCCTTTGGAAGAATTTTGATTTGAGATTGTCTGGTTCTAAAGCCTTTTTAATTCAATCGGGCACTCTGACGCGCGTCTTCTTTGGCTTCTTCTACCCATTTGGCCAGCTCTTCATCGGTCGCCAGAACGTAATGCGTTCCGTCGATGTGCTGCTTCTTGCCTTTGGTGTAGTCGACGCCCATCGCGTCGGCATCGTAGGTGAGCGCCACGCGTTTCTTTTCGATGACCGGGTTTGGTTCCGGGTTGGCGGAAAGAAGGGAGCGGGTGTACGGATGAACTGGATGCGTGAAGATTTCATCCGTTGTACCGGTTTCGACCAGATGGCCCTTATGCATAACGCCGATGCGGTCGGAAATGTATTTGACCATGCTCAGGTCGTGGGCGATGAACAGGAACGCCGTGTTGGTTTCCTTCTGAATTTTTTTTCATCAGGTTGACGACCTGCGCCTGAATGGATACATCGAGCGCGGAAATCGCTTCGTCGGCGATGATCAGCTTCGGGTCCATGATCAGCGCGCGGGCAATCCCGATACGCTGACGCTGTCCGCCGGAGAACTGGTGCGGATAGCGGTTAGCGTGTTCCTTGGACAGGCCGACGAGCTCGAGAATGTCGTAGACTTTCTGGTCGCGCTCTTCCTTCGTGTTGTACAGATGATGGATATCGAGGCCTTCCGCGATGATATCGAGAACTTTTTCACGCGGGTTGAGGCAGGCCATTGGGTCCTGGAAAATCATCTGCATGTTCGTATGGAGAAATTTCTCATCTTCATGCGACATCTTGCCGGATACGTCGCGGCCGCAGAACGTGATTTTTCCGGACGTCGGACGATACAGGCGAATGATCGAACGGCCGGTTGTGGATTTTCCGGAACCGGATTCGCCGACCAGACCGTACGTTTCGCCCTCATCGATCCAGAAGTCGATGCCGTCTACCGCCTTGACGGTAAAGGAACGGCTGACTTTGAAGTGCTGCTTGAGGTTTTCTACTTCAAGAATTCGATTGGCCATTATGCAGAAACCTCCTCTTCTTTACGTTCTGTTTCTTTGTTTTCAGCTGCAGGTTCCTCTTTCGTTCCGAACGGTTTTTTCGGCGCGGTTACGGTATAGCCAGCAGCTTTGCGCATGCGCTCAAGACGTTCCCTGAGTTCAGGCGGCATCTGTACGTCCGGCGCCTTCGGGGCCAGAAGCCAGGTGGCGGCGGAGTGGGTATTGGTAATGCGGAACATCGGCGGATCGATATCTTCGTCGATTTTCAGTGCGAAGCGGTTGCGCGGGGCGAATGCGTCGCCCTTGATTTCGTACAGCAGGTTGGGCGGCGTACCCGGAATGGTGTACAGCTCGTCGCCGGATGTATCCATATCCGGCATGGACGCCAGAAGGCCCCATGTGTACGGATGACGCGGATCGTAGAAGATCTCGTTGATCGTACCTTTTTCGACGATCTTGCCGGCGTACATGACGTTGACGTAGTCGGCAACTTTGGCGACAACGCCGAGGTCGTGGGTGATGTAAATAACGGACAGATCCTTCTTTTTCTGGATGTCCTTGATCAGCTCCAGAATCTTGGCCTGAATCGTAACGTCCAGCGCGGTCGTCGGTTCATCGCAGATCAGAACTTCCGGGTCACAGGAGAGCGCGATAGCGATAACCACACGCTGACGCATGCCGCCCGAGAGCTGGTGCGGATAGTTTTTCATGCGCTTTTCCGGATCGTTGATGCCGACCAGACGCAGCAGTTCGACCGCACGGTCCCACGCCTGTTTTTTCGGCATATTGTAATGGTAGCGCATGGCTTCCATGACCTGCTTGCCGATGGTCATCGTCGGGTCGAGCGAAGTCAGCGGATCCTGGAACACCATCGCAATGCGGCGGCCGCGGATCTGCGACTGAATGAATTTCGGGGAAGACTGAACGATATCGACCGTTTTCTTTTCTTCCGGTCTGGGGTAGCCGTCCGGAATGCGGCCATTGTATTTGGTCTGAATTTCCGCGATTCTCTCAGGCGGGAATTCGTAGTACGTGTATTCAATCGATCCGTTCTGGATTTTTCCGTTGCCGGCCAGAATGCCCATGACGGCTTTGGTCGTAACACTCTTTCCGGAACCGGATTCGCCGACGATGGCGATCGTTTCGCCGCGGTGCAGATCGAGATTTACGCCGCGTACCGCGTTGACGGTACCGTTGTCGGTAGTAAAGGCGATATCGAGATCGCGGATTTTAAGAATGCGTTCTTTCTCTTTCATCTCTACATCTCCTTCATTTTCGGGTCGAAGGCATCGCGCAGACCGTCAGCCAGCAGGTTGAAGGAAAGCATCAGAATACCGAGGATAACAACAGGAATAATGACCATGTACGGCGTAACCAGAATGGATTTGAAGCCGTCGTTGATCAGCGAACCCAGCGAAGCCTGCGGGGCAGGAACGCCAAGACCGACCATGGCGAGGAACGCTTCGTAGAAGATCGCGTTAGGAATGGAGAACATCGCCATGATGATGATCTGGCCAAAGATGTTCGGCAGAATTTTTTTGAAAATAATGAAGAATCCGCTCGCGCCCAGCGTCTTGGAAGCCAGAATGAATTCTTCTTCCTTGATCTTAAGCACCTGCGCACGGGTGACACGGGCCATGCCGATCCACTCGGTCAGAATCAGAGCGACGATGATCGTATACAGACCCGGCTTCATGATGAGCAGAAGCAGCGTCAGAATAACGAGCGTCGGAATGGAGTTCACGATTTCCTGGAAGCGCTGCATGATCGAATCGACCAGACCGCCAAAGTAGCCGGAAATCATACCGTAAATAATGCCGATGAAGACGTTGACGAGAACCGCGGTTCCGGCAACGAACAGGGAAATGCGGCAGCCTTCCCAGCAGCGAACCCACAGGTCGCGGCCGAGAACGTCGGTACCAAAATAGTGGTAGACGTTGGCGTATTCGCCCACGTACTGTCGAATGCCGCCCTGGCCGTTGAACCAGCCGATCCATTCCAGACCCGGAATGCGCGGGGCCATGGACTGTTCCGCGGTATTTACGGCGTCAAAGCTGTAATGCGAAAGCATCGGGCAGGCAAACGAAAGAATAAGGAAAACAACAATGATGGCACCGCCGATGAGCGCGCCCTTGTTGGATTTAAAACGAACCCATACGTCGTGCATGAAGGAGGAACTTGGCGTGACCTCGTCATGATCCAGACGCGTCGGGATGTCGATCAGCTCGTAGTCCTGATCGAGAACGCGATAGCCCTCGAGAAATTCATCGAGCTGTTTCTGACAGGAAATTTCAGCACGCATCTTAAGCGTCCCCCTTTCCAAGGCGAATACGCGGGTCGATGATGCCGTACAGCACATCGATCAGCAGCATGACAAAGATGTATAAAGCGGAGTACAGGAAACTGATCGCCAGAATGACGTTATAGTCGCGCACTTCAATCGCCTTGACGAGAAGCGAGCCAAGACCTGGAATCGCGCAGATTTTTTCGATAACCATACTTCCGGTCATCAGGCCAACGATAATCGGACCGAGAACGGTGATTACCGGAATCAGACAGTTGCGGATTGCATGCATCCAGATCAGACGGCGCTGCGAAATGCCTTTGGCCTGCGCGAGCAGAATGTATTCGCTGCCCAGCACTTCAATCATTTCCGAACGGGTAAAACGCGCGACGTTGGCGACAACGCCAAAGGACATGGCGACCATCGGAATGATCGAAGAAGCGACCGGCCGGGCGTTGTTGTAAATGACAGGCAGAACGGGCATCTGTACGCCGAAGAGGATCAGCAGCAGAAGACAGATGACAAAGGACGGGATGGAAACGCCGATAACAGACAGGATCGTCGCAAAGGTGTCCCAGAAATGGTTGCGGTTGAGCGCAGCCACGATCCCGAGAATCAGACCGAAAATCGTACCGATGACGCAGGCGCCGATACCCAGACCGAACGAAACGCCGATACGGGGTCCGACGAGTGCGGAAACCGGCATGTTGCGCTGAATCGCGTAGGAAATGCCAAAGTCGCCTTTAATCATGTTGGCAACGTAAATAAAGAACTGCTGCAGCACGGGCTTGTCGAGTCCGTAGGCTGCGTAAATCTGTGCTCTCTGCGCCTCGGTCAGTTTCTCATCGTTGAACGGCGTACCCGGCATCAGCTTAAGCATCAAGAAGAGTACGAAAACAATCACAAATAACGTAACGATGGAAATCAGAACCCGACGCAGGATATATCGGATTGTTGATTTGTCCATAATGAATCCTTCCTAAAAAACGGGCCCCTGGCCGGGACCCGTTCAAAACATGTCTTTGGCAGGAAAGCGGTTATTCCGTTTTGGCAAGGTTCTTATAAATATAAGGAACGCCGAAGGAATGGGCTTCAATGCCGGTAACTTTCTGGTTTACAAGGCTTGCACCGCCGACCTGGAAGATACCAACAACTGGGGAATCTTCCATCAGCAGTTCTTCTGCCTTGTGGAGAAGTTCCCAGCGTTCTTCAGGAGTTGCTGCGTTGGCTGCATCCTGAATCATCGCATCGTATTCCGGGCTCGAGTAATCGCCGTAGTTGTAGGAATTGCCTGTAACCATCAGGTTAAGATACGTGGTCGGGTCGGCATAGTCCGGACCCCAGCGAGTCAGAACGATGTCAAAGTCGCGGGCTTTCTGGAGTTCAATGCGGTTTTCTTTTTCCTGGCTGACCATTTCGATCGTCAGACCCGGGAGTTTCTGAATTTCGGACTGAATGAATTCAGCAGCCGGTTTGGCGGGATCGGATGGCTCGTAGAGCAGACGCAGGCTGATGGAATCAACGCCGAGTTCTTCCTTGGCTTTGTTCCAGTATTCTTCTGCGGCTTTCAGACCGTCATCGCCGACTTCTTCGTAGAACTTCTTGGCACCATCGGTGTAGTCCTTGCCGTCAGGTCCAGCGGCGAAGGCTTCCGGAACGAAGCCGCCGATCGCAATGGAACCGTCCTTGAGGACGTTGTCGCAAAGGTCGGTACGGTCGATGACGGTAGCGATGGCTTTGCGCAGGTTTTCGTTTTTCAGGTATTCATTGTTGAGGTTGTACTGGAGGTACCAGAGGTAGCCTTCGAGGTACGTGGTGTAGCTTGGGGAATCCTTGTATTTGTCAACGAGCGTGGAGTTGAGCTTGGTGAAGTCGGTCTGTCCGTTTTCAAAGCTCAGTGCGGAAGTAGACGCTTCCGGAACGATGTTGACGTCGATTCCGGCAACTTTGACGTTTTCGGCATCCCAGTAGGATTCGTTCTTGTCAAAGGAGAGGGAAGAACCCTTGGTCCACTGCGTCAGCTTGTATGGACCGTTGGCCAGCAGGTTGTCCGCGGTCAGACCGTAATTGTCGCCCTGCGCTTCAAAGAATTCCTGGTTGATCGGGTAGAATACCGGGAATGTCATCAGCGAAAGGAAGTACGGGCACTTCGTGGAAAGCTTGACTTCAAAGGTCTTGTCGTCAACGGCCTTAATGCCGAGCTTCTTGTCGGTTTCGCCGTCATAGACAATGGCTTCTGCATTTTCTACGCAGGCACCGTCTGCAGTAAACAGGTAAGCGTATTCGGCTTTCGGGTTTGCTGCGGTGTAATTCCATGCAAATACAAAATCGTTGGCCGTAACCGGTGTTCCGTTATCCCAGTTTGCGTCGCGCAGATGGAACGTGTAGGTCAGACCGTCATCGGAAAGCTCATAAGATTCCGCAATGCCAGGAACGGCATTTCCGTCTTTGTCCATCGTTTCGAGGCCTTCAACGGAAGCAGCGATCATCTCAAAAGACATGCCGTCTGTTGCGTAGCTGCTGTCCAGGGAGATCGCATCATTTTCCTTGGCCAGAGTCACCCGCTCACCGGTAGCGGAAGTCTTTGTACCCGACGTCTCAGAAGCGGAAGTCTTTGTGCCCGACGTCTCAGAAGCGGATGGCGCTGGCTGAGAGGGCAGGCAGCAAGGGAAAGACCCATTGCACCGGCGGTAAGAACTGTGAGAAATTTTTTCATTGTTCTCCTCCATAAAAATTTATTTCAATTATAGATAGATGAAAATAATTTCCAATCTCACGGAAACAACTTTCACAAATTTCCGCAAAAAATAGGCTGAAACCGCTTGCATCTGCTGAACTTTTTCTTTGTTTATATAGTCGGTGCGGTGTTTACAGCCTGTGAACAGACCGCCTGTAAAAAAAGCAGACCCATTCGTAAGGCAAGCTGTCTGCGTGAAAATAAAAGATCAGGACTTTAGAAAGTCCTATGCTGATCAAAGATGAAAAAACTATTCGGATCCGATACGCCTCCAAACGTGCCCGACAGGCGGATGGACGCATCCGCCTGCTGCCCGCAAGCCAAAAGATATATCCGGCGCAGAGTGTGGTGAAATGCTATTCTGAAACCGGAACGTACAGAAGATTGCCGGTGATAAAAATGCACCGCAACTTGTGTACGAAAGGCAGATCGAAGCCGGAAAAGAGGCAAAGGCCCTGTTTCCCGCTTCGTTTCGCCGATCCGGATCAAAATCCGGATCGTAACTATACCGCCCATAATATATTGAAAGGAAAAACGTATATGTACATCGCAAATCCAGACCGTTATAAACAAATGGAATACCGCCGCTGCGGCAATTCCGGTCTTCTGCTTCCCACCCTCTCGCTGGGCCTCTGGCAGAACTTTTCCGACCATTCTTCGTATGAAAACATGAAGAAGATGATCCTTACCGCCTTTGATCACGGCATTACCCATTTCGATCTGGCCAACAACTACGGACCCGAACCTGGTGCCGCTGAAAAGTATTTTGGCCGCATTCTCAAGGAAGAACTCATGCCCTATCGCGATGAGCTGATCATTTCGACAAAAGCCGGCTACGAAATGTGGGACGGCCCGTACGGAAACTGGGGTTCCCGCAAATACCTGCTGGCCAGTCTCGATCAGTCGCTGGCCCGCATGGGTCTCAACTACGTCGACATTTTCTACCATCACCGCATGGACCCGAATACCCCGCTTGAAGAAACGATGGGGGCCCTCGCCCAGGCTGTTCGCGCCGGCAAGGCGCTGTACGCTGGCTTGTCCAACTACGATGGCGAAACGCTCAAAAAGGCATGCGCCATTCTCGATGAGCTGAAAGTGCCCTACGTCATCAACCAGAACCGCTACTCGATTCTTGACCGCACCGTGGAAACCAACGGCGCGCTCGCAGCCAGCAACGAACTGAACAAAGGCATGATTACGTTCTCCCCGCTGGCGAAAGGTCAGCTGACCGACCGCTATCTCAACGGCATTCCCGCTGACAGCCGCATTCGTACCGACGGCCGCTTCCTGCATGAGTCCGATCTGCCCGAAGCCAAAGTCGAAAAGCTTCGCGAGCTCAACGAACTGGCGAAGAAAAAAGGCTGTGAGCTTTCCGCGCTCGCGCTGCGCTGGCTGCTCGACAAGGAAGGCGTTACGTCCGTTCTGATCGGCGCCAGCAAGCCCGAACAGATTCTCAAAAATCTCAAGGCGCTGGAAACGCCCTCGCTTACTCCAGAGGAAATGGAGCAGGTCGACAAAATTGCCGCCGAAATCCACGCGATTGAAAAACAGAATCAATCCAAATAAAGCCAGTTCCAGAGGATATCGCTCAGAATCCGAAAAAAAGTCAAAGTCTAAAAGCCGCCTGTATTTAGCAAGTTCCCAGAGAATTTCGAAAGCCCAGGCGGCTTTTGCGGGATGAGAAAACTTCGACTGGAGCGGAACGAATGCGTGCTTCATTCTTTTTAAAGCAGCTGTTTTTTTACGCGGGTATACTTGCGAAATGAAAGGGGTCGAAGGAAAAAGAAATCGAGGCAGATGGACTGGATCCAGACGGTGAACAAAGTGGTAATTCCCGCTTCAAAACGTGGAGAAAGGAGCAGAAATTCCGTCCGTTTCTGCTGCGGATCCGCGGCGATCTTATGGATGCCCTTGAAATGCGAACTATCATGAGCGAGTTTTCGTCTGTTTTTTTAAGAGGACTAAGGCGGATGCCGCCGGTGGGGTGTCTGGCCTTCTCCCGCCGCTTACCCCCTGCCAGGTTAAGGAGCAGAATGCGTTCGCCAGAAGTGCCGTCAGCGGGTTTAGAAAATCGGTAATTTTTGCCAAATCGCTAAGACGGCCGATGACGCAGACGTGAAGAACGGAAAAGTGCGAACAAACGATCGCTGCCTGACGTATTCGAAAATCGAGAATCGAGAATTGAAACGAAATTGTGCAGCAGATTAAGAACAGCGCGAAGGAATACCCGATCCGGCGGCGACTTTGAAATCGCACCGTGCCCGCATGAAACCGGCTCGCGTTGAGACAGGATCCCTTTGAGAAAGGATACAAAGGAGCGAAAGGACAGTCCAGGTTGCCTTGAAACGAAAATGAGGGTTTAATCCCTGCAAGCTTTTTGGAAAACTCGCCGAGATTAAACCCTTAAAAAATTTAGAACGTCTGAAAAAGAGCGGATCTGCTGGATTTTTCCAGTACAGATCCGCTCTTTGCACAGCTTCAGTTCAGCTGAAGGGTGCTGTATCCTCTGTCTGTTTCCTGAAGCTTTTACCTGGACTTATCCCTGCATTTTTTACGGGAATCTGCCATTTTCAGATTTGAAACGGAACAGAACATACGCATTTTCAGATGGAAGACGATTTCAGTTTTTCAGCTTCAGGGTTCAGACGCATTTCAAGCCAGAGCGTGTGGAGGTTTTTCACCGCATTATCAATGACGGTCTGCGAGTTCGAGGTGAGCGCATTTTTTGCGGTTTGCAGGGCCGTATTAAAGCGGGTGTGGATCTCGTTCGGATTGCGGTAGTCGCTCAGATCAATCTCTCCAATATCCGAAAGCAGCATACGCAAAGCGGTTGTATCCACTGTCGGTTGAGCCGGTTTTTCTTCAAGAGCTGCTTTTGCTTCGGTATAGCTCGTGAGCAGGCTGTCGATCTGCGCCTTTGAGGCATAGTCCGGTCCCTGACCAGTAATGGAGGCAGCCATGCAGTCTTCCAGAGCTTTTCTGGCGGCCGTATAGGCGGAAGCTGTTTCATCGGTATAGCCGGAGAGGTCAAGAGCTTTGTTCGCATCCAGTGTTTTATAGGCATTCGATGCGCTTGTCGCCAAGGATACCGCATACGCAAGACGCTCGGCAGAATCATCTACTTCCGCCTGCGAACTGAAGGTATCTGCGGGATTGTCGAGTGCTGCTTTGCCTGCACTGGCTTTCTGCGTGAGATACGTCTTCCACTGCTGCGGCAGGAGGGTATCCTGTTTGGCAGCCAGTGCGAGTGCATCATCGTAAGCTTTTTGGAGGGCTTTCAGATCGAACGTTACGACAGGTTCTTCACTCAGAGTCAGCGTTTGTTTTGCGACAGTCTGGTCGGTATAGGTGCTTCCGTTCCAGGAATCCGTGGTCCGAATCGTAACAGAAGCCTGTACATTTCCGGAAAGATCCTGCAGATCAACAGAAATCGTGCCTAAAGACGATGCGTCTTTGCGGATCAGCTTCTTCGAGATCGTTGTTGAGCCTTTTGTAATGGTCAGTTCCGCTTCACCTACAGTCTTGCCAAGTTCTGTTTCGAGTGCGCTGAGGTTATAGCTGACGGTCTTGTGTTCGGTATCCAGAACCAGTTTCGTGTTCTTGATCGATTCAGAGGATGTAATAGGTTCGACCATATCCTGACGGGCAATCCGGGAATTGCTGTCGAAGATACCCATTTCCTGAATCACCTGTTTAGCCATGGCAATCTGACCAGGACCTACGGGGTGAATGCCGTCTTTTCCGCCGGAATGGTTGAACCAGAAGCCGGTGGAGGTAATCGATTTTTCATCGGATTTCTGTTTTTCATCAAACAGATCGAAGTGGTCGACCAGAATGCATCCCTGTTCTTCGGCAACTTCTTTTACCCATCTGTGGATATCGTCATTGCGTCCGATATGTCCGGCATGCGCCTGGTTGACAATTTTCGGCGGAACGCGCAGAACGACAACTTTACCGTCTGCTTTCCACTCTTTTACGGCATCCGAGAGATGTTGTTTGTAGTCCGTGTAGAGCCAGTGGTTTCCTTCTGATGGACCATAGGCTCCATCGTTGGTACCGAGCATGCAGATGACAACGTCCGCTTCCTCTTTCCAGCGATCGTAGCGCTCATCTTTGTGCGTAAAGTAAGAACCAAAATCAGCATTCGAAATAGCTCCGTTGATGACAACGTCATTTGGACGATTCAGATCGTCATGGACGTAGCGTTCGAAGACATCCGGAACGCCGGTAAAGCCGTCTGTATAAACACCATGAGTGATCGAGTCGCCAACAAACAGCCAGGTCGTCTGCTGCTCCCGGGTCGTATACTGCTTGACCAGTTTCTGCAGGTCGGTCAGCTGATCGTAATCTTTTGCATCCGTAACTGCAGATGTTCCGGTCGTACCGGTTTTCTTCTTGTAAACAACAGCGCCATCCGCATTGACGATCGTGAAATCAAATGCGGTCTCTGGGTTCAGACCATTGAAGACAACTGCCTTATTCGCAAACGCCTTTTTCGTTTTCTGACCATTCACTTCCAGAACGCCATAGTAGGTTCCGTCTGCCTGAATGGAAGCCTGCACGGAATTGGAAGTGACGGTGAAGACCGGCGTTTCTTCTTTAAGCGGAGCCAGCGGTGTGAAGGAATACTTGCTGAGCGTATTCAGATTGGCTGTTCCCATATCGCCGACACCGACAGCTGCACCAAGCTGGTTGCAGATCAGCAGATGACCTCTGGCGTTCAGGTTACCGTTTGCATCGAAGGATTTTTCATCCTCGCCGGCAGCCTTGAACAGGGCTTCGTGATCCACTACGACGATGGAATCGCCGTATGTTGAGAAGTCTGCTGCAATCACTGCATCGACAAGAGCTTTCAGATCTCTGGAAGCGTCCCCTTTTACAGGCGGAATCTGAAGCAGGGTGAAGCGTTTGGCTTCAATATTCTTTGTCAGGATCGATTTCAGACTGTCTTTGATCTGCTGGTCGCTCAGAGATTCGTTGCCATCGAGCATGAGCAGGACAGAACGCGGGCCATATTTATTGATCAGAGAATCGTACTGTTCATCGATAGTTTTGATCGTGTTGCCTGGAATGGAACGGTTGATGACATAGCGCTGGCGGTTGAAGTTGGCCAGGTCGTATCCGCCGTTGGCATTGTGGTCGAGACTGATGTTCAGATGGAACAGTTTGTAGTAGGTTTCGTTGTAGCCAAGGATATCGTTTCCAGCGGAAGCCAGGCCGCCGCCGACAGCTACCCAGTGCTTATTTCCGGAGGTATCAAACAGCTGATTTTTCGTTAAAGGGGCTTCATCCGCTTTTGTCAGTTCGATGAGCTCTTCATTGGAGAGCGGTTCGTCCACAACGGCTGCATAGTCGATTTCACCATTGAAAAGTCCCGCAAAAGACGATGTGTCTGTGCCTGCTGCTTTGCGAACACCGCCGATCAGAACTTCATCTGCAGCGCCGCCAAGCCGGGTAAACAGACCTGCAAAAGACGAGTTATTTGGATAGCTGAAGACTTTTGATCCATCGAGTGTCACGCAGAAGGTATCGGCTTCGCCCAGGTGATCGGCATCTGCACTGGAGAAGGCGATCGTATGCCACTGTCCATCAGCAACCGATCCTAACTCAGCTTTAGCGCCTCCGGTTAAGTCAAAGCGTGCTTTCTTGCTTGCCTGCACGCGGCCTTCAATAGCGCCGACTGCGTTGTCTGCCGGCCATGCCGCCTGAGCGTAAACGCCGGCTTTATGAGCAAAGAACAGGTTGTATGGATTGGCAGTCGTATTGGATTTGAAACGAATGACGACTGCACCGCTTCCGATATTTCCAACACGGGTTTTCAGATCCTCATCTGCACTTTCAAGGAAGTTATAGGGCAGACGTGTTCCGTCAAAGACGGTTGGATTTGTTCCGGTGTCTTTTTTGAAGTCGTGATACAGGACGGAAGTTTCTTCCAGTCCGGTGCTGACGGTATGGGAGAATTCATCGGTTTTTCCATCGGTCGTCACTTCAATGCTGTACGTATGGGAACCGGATTGTTCAGGAACGTCCTTATATGGAGAAACAGCTGCTTCGGCAACAACCTTGCCATCACGGGTGATCTTTGCGGTTCCGCCGCCGTTCCAGGTAATCGTATTTTTGAAGACGCCGCCTTTGACTGTACATTCAACTTTTACGGGATCCGGTGTCGGATCAACCGTACTATCAGAGTCAATGTTTTCATTGGCTGCTGAAAGAGCTGCACATTCTGCTTCGGTCAGAAGTTCGGATGTGACAAGGACGTAGTCAATCTCGCCTTTCCAGGCTTTGCTTACATTTCCGCTGGCATCTTTGACGCCGCCGATTGCTACAGTATCCATCGGTGTGGTTTTGGTCAGAAAGCCATTAAAACTGGCGTTTTTAAATGTATTCGGGTTTGTCGCACCGGTTAGCCCGTCTGCTCCATCGTAGAAATAGGTCAGACGGTTATTCAGACAGTCAGCCGGGGCACGGTAAATGACCGTATGCGCATTGTCGCCGGCTGCAAGATCCCAGTTGCTGGCATTTGTTCCCATGCACTGGCATTTGTTGCTGTCTGTCAGTTCATAGCCGAATACTGCCTGGTTATTCTTATTGTTGCGATATCCGAAGAACCGGTCTGCGCTGCCGGACTTCATGCCAAGAAATGCGCCGCCCGCTGAGCTCAGATCGGAAGAGTGTTTGGCTCTTGCGATCACGGTTCCTTCGGTCATGGCTGCAAGTTTAGCGGCTGCTGCTGCATCTACGGAAACAACATTCGTTCCGTCAAATACGGTACTGGTTCCTCCGGTTTTCGGATCGATCCAGCAAAGCGTGCTGCTTTCCGCAAGAGATTTCAGGCCCGTTTCTTTGCTGGTAAGCTCTGCCGTTTCCTGTTTCGTATCGTTGTCGATAATTTTATACGTAACTGTTTTGCCGAGACCTGCATTCACATCAATGAAGCTGCCGGCTGTCAGTGCTCCAGCATCGGCAAGATCAGAGAATGTGCCGTCTTCATTTTTTTTCTGAATCCGATAGGTATGGCCGGCTTCTGGCGTAAAGGAAATGCGGACTGTCGAGTAGCGCGTATGCAGAGCTTCATCAATCTGCAGCTGTTCTCCATCCGTTTTCTCGCTCAGATCCGGAATTTGATCGGCTTGGATATCTGCATTTGCCTGCGAAACCGCTGCACACTCCGACTGAGAGAGCAGTTCTGAAGTAATCAGAACGTAATTGATCGTTCCCTTCCACGGGAAAGCCGTGCTGCTTCCATTGGCGTCCGTTACGCCTCCAATGGAAATTGCATCCATCGGTGTGGTCTTTGTTAAGAAGCCATTAAATTTCTGATCTTTGAAAATATTAGGATAAGAGGCGTTGATCAGACCGTCCGCGCCGTCATAGAAGTAGGTCAGACGATCGGCAACGCAATCCGCCGGCGCGCGGTAAACGACTGTGTGACCGTTCTCGCCTGCCTGCAGGCTCCAGTTATTCGTGTTGGAACCCAGACAGTTGATCTTGTTTGTATCGGTCAGTTCGTAGCCGAAAGCAAAAGGCAGTGAAGTAGCACTGCTGCTCCGGTAGCCGAAATACCGGTTGCTGGTTCCGGATTTGATTCCAAGGAATGCTCCGCTTTGCGTTGCGACTGCATCCGAGCTGAGCTGAACCTTGGCAATTACTGTACCCTCATTCAGGGCTGCCACTTTAGCAACCGTCTGTGCATCCATCTGCACCGTATTGGTTCCATCAAAAACCGTGGCCTGTCCATCCGACTTCGGGTCGGTCCATGCCAGAGTACTGACGGCGGCCAGAGCTTCAAGGCCTGTTTTTACGCTTGTAAATTCCGCCGTTTCCTGCGGCTGATCCGGATTGGTCACGTCGACGATCTTATACGTCGGTGCAGTACCTGTTCCGGCCTTTTCATCAATAAAGCTGCCCGTCGTCAGAGCGGATGCTCCGTCAAGATCTTCAAACGCGCCTGACGAATTTTTTTTCTGAATCTTGTACGTGTGAGAGGTCTCTGCAGTAAAGGTGATGCGTACGGAACTGTAGCGAGCGACTGTTTTCTCGTTCAAGTCAAGTACGACTGCATTTTCATCGGCCAGCGGGCTAGCCTGATCCTGTGCAAGAAGCGGCAGAGGCGCTCCGGTTACAGTCAGTGCTGCAGCCAGGAAGGCAGATGCAAACCGGTTTTTCAGTTTTTTCATGTTTTCTTCCTTTTCCTGTGTTGTTGAGTTTTCCGTTTCCTGCGTCTGAATCTGCAGAGTCGCTCCATGAAATCGCCCGAAAATTTGAAGCACTGCCTGCGGTTCTGACAGGTAAAACGGGAAGAATCAGCTTAATCTTAGGCATTTTTCCTGCGACGCTTTTTGTTTTGTTTTTTTGTATACACACTTTCCCAAAAAATAGAAAACGCTTACTGTAAGAAAAGCAGACCGGTTATCCAGAATGAAAACCGTGGACAAAACGCGGCTTTCGTATACATAAAATCCAATCGGATCCGGATACTCAGACGGAATGGATTTTCCAGGCCATCGTCTCCCCTGCCGGGTACCGATTCTCCTTTCTGAATCAGGGGCTGCGCAAAACAGGGCTCTGAATCGCCATAGGCCTGTTTCGCTGTTCAAATACGAATCTTTATTTATTGCGGACCTGCATTTATGACCTGCATTTATGACCTGCATTTATGACCTGCATTTATGATCTGCATTTATGATCTGTATTTATATGGATCTGTACGGGAAGATCTGGCCCCATATTTGCTTCAATCCGTGCTGCAAACGCCGCCTGCAAATCCAGTTCAACCAGGTTTTTAAAAGGGAGGACCATGCCTTTCCCATCGCAGACCCCGATGGATCGGCCAGTGAAAAACACCGCGAATTGCGGCTGCGGTTGCAGCTGCATCGGAAATCTTACGAGGATAAACTGGCGAAGCCGAAATAAGCGGGTTTGCACGTGTTCATTGAAGAAATATCGAACAATGGATTCGAAGATCCAAAAGCGAAAACAGAGAAATTCATAAACGGAGACACAGATCGTTCTGGGAAGATGCCGGAGAGGATCTGTGTATTTCTTCGGGTTGGGGACAATCGTTTTGTCTGTGCGTATTCCGGTTCTTGCCCGCATCTTTTGCCTCTGTTAGTATCGGATTGCACTCGCATCGACTGCCCGGTTAAGCAGCCAGCGTTCTGGCTTAAGGGGACAAAAAGAACAGGGCAGAACAGAGAGTCAAAAAGGCAAAATCAGGCCTTTTCAAATACTAAGGGGGACGGCTTTGTGGCAATCCGTACAGATATACTTACCTGGTCCAAAGGGGACTTAATGGAAACCTACTGGAAGGTTTTCTTTCACCGCCAGAATACGCAAAGCGGATGGAAAAGGGATTTTTATACGTTTTTTCTGAATCGAAGTGCGCGAAAGCATGGCGGCTACATTGGCAAGGACACCTGGTTTGCTTCGCGGCCAAGACTTCCGCACGGTCTGCATGGCATTTATATTTCCCGCTACGCAAAGATCGGGGAAGAATGCTGGATTTATCAAAATGTAACGATCGGCGAAAGCAAGGGAAAAGCGCCGGTGATCGGGGATCACTGTCTGATCGGGGCTGGAGCGGTGCTGATCGGCGATATTTCGATCGGGGATCATGTAAAGATTCAGGCGGGCGCGGTCGTGAGCGAGGATGTTCCTTCCCATGCAACCGTCTTCGCGCCAAAGCCGACCATTCATATCTCCTCTTTGCATGAGTAGAGAACACGTATTCAAAACAAACGAAAAGTACAAAGAAGCAAAAATCGCAATCACGAAAATACAGAAACACAAAAAGGAAAGGGCAATCCAGGCCAGATTCTGCTTTTGAGCAATCGGATAGAGGATGCACCAGAAACACAGACAATCCCAAAGGTGAACATTAAAACCGGCGGGATTTTCTATAATGAAGGAAAGAAAGTCTGTCTCCTTTTGCGGCAGACCGTTCAAAATCAGGCTTTGCCTGAGAAAACAGAATAGAGTAAGGACAATATGATGAAGAAAATTCCAATTACGGATCTTGACGGCTTTCAAATCGGTCAGGCTCAGGATCGCCAGCAGGGAACTGGCGTAACCTGCATTTTATCCATGGAAGGCGCAACGGCAGCCGTGGATGTGCGCGGCGGCGGGCCGGCAACCCGTGAGACGGATCTGCTCGATCCCAAAAACATGGTGCAGAAGATCAACGCCGTCGTTCTTTCCGGCGGCAGCGCCTTTGGACTCGAAAGCTCTTCGGGTGTCATGCAGTATCTGAAAGAAAAAGGCGCCGGCTTTGGCATGAAGGGACTGGTCGTTCCGATCGTATGTCAGGCTTCGCTGTTCGATCTGCCCTGCGGATCGCCGGATGCCTACCCCGATAAAGCGATGGGCTATGAAGCCGCAAAAAACAGTGAACACCCAGAATGGAAAAGCGGCTGCTATGGAGCCGGAACGGGTGCCAGTGTCGGCAAGCTTATGGGCTTTGAAAATGCGATGAAATCCGGTATCGGTTCGTGCGCCTGTCAGATCGGCGCACTGAAAGTCGGCGCGATCGCAGCGGTCAACGCGTGCGGCGATGTCTTTGAACCCGACTCGAAAAATCGTCTTGCAGGAATTTATAATCGTGCGGCCGGTATGGAAATCAATACCGAAGACGCAGTACTGAATAGGATGACGCAGTCCATGGAAGGCATGAATACGACTATCTGCGCGGTGATCACCAACGCCGATCTCAACCAGGCGGAGATGACCAAACTCGCCGGCATGTGTCAGAACGCGCTGGCCCGGACCATTCGTCCTGTACATACGCCAAACGACGGCGATACCGTATTTACGATGACGACCAATCAGGTGCCGATGGACCTGACAGCGGTGTCTGTTGTGGCCATTAAAGCGCTCAGCGAAGCGATCGTCGACGCCATCAAGAGCGCTGAGCCGATGTTTGGTCTGGAAAGCTGGTCTTCACTGGAAGAGAAAAAGGCAAAGAATAACGCGTAACTCCAGACTCTGTATGTATGGCTTCGCCAGCGCAGGCGGAGCGCAAAACGTGAATTCTTAAAACCAGAAGATAAGCAAAAGGCGGCAGACCTTCACAAAACGTGAAGACCTGCCGCCTTTTTCCATAGCGTTCCGTTTGAATTGGAAGACCAGTGCCGCCCGCTTTGAGACGGGTTCTTTCTGCGCTAAAGGCAATGCTCTTCCTGGAATAATCAGGATCAGGCAAAAATCAGAGTCATGAGTACGACGAACAGAAAGGGCAGAAGCAGACAGAAAATGATTTTCATCTGCCGCTTGCGGGTTTCATACAAGTAGGCGATGAACTCGCGAAGCATGGCGTTGAGCGTGAAATACCACTTGGTTTTCGAACCGTATCCCAGACAGGGAAGACCGATCGATTTTCCTAGCAGCAGGGCCCGAAACACGTGGTAGCGGGTTGTGACAATGGCTGTGTTGCCGCGCTTTTCCTCTTCCTGAAACAGCAGGCGGGAAAGCGTCAGGTTTTCCAGCGTGTTTCGGGAGCGTTCTTCGCTGACGGTATGCAGCGGATCCGCGTCATGTTCGAGGGCATAGATTTTCATCGCCGCACCTTCCGGAACGTCTTCGCCCGGTCCCTGACCGCCCGAAAGAATCAGCAGCGCGCCAGGATTTTTCTGCTGAAGAGCAATTCCCGCATCGATTCGAGCCGCCAGCAGCGGCGGTACGGTCGTTCCGAACAAGCCGGAGCCAAGAACGACGATCTGATCAAAACGATTCTTATTTCGAAAATGAATCAGGTTGATCCAGGAAGAGAGCACGTAAATCGCCAGCAGGAAGGAAAGGTATCCAACGACGACTGTGGCCATCGCGTAGAAAAAATCCAGAATGATATTGTTCGCAGCCTGCAGCAGTACAGGGAAAACAAAGAGGACCAGCAGGATGAAGATGGAAAAACCGATGGAAAGACAGTTGGTAAGTGAAAGTCCTTCCCGACGGATCAGGCGAATGCCTTCGACAAAAAGGATGCCCGCCAGCAGCAGCGGAAAGACCAGAAGGAAGAGGATGACCACAACGGCGATCAGGATGAGAAGAGTCACCAGCCAGGGCGCTTTCGCAGTCAGTTCCGCCGAATAGCGAAACACCAGCAAAGCCGCGCTGATTCCGCTCAGGCCGACAAACGTCAGCAGACTTATGCCGCTCCACACACTGCGCGGCTCAACGAGCAGGACGCAGACCAGAAAAATCAGGCCGATCAGAAAGGGAAGACATGCGATCAGTTCAAACAAAGCATCACCTCATTCTCTTGCCTGATTCCATTAAAACGTTCAGGCGCTTTCGTTCCACGAAATTGTATCGAAGAACCGCTTTGCGAAGAAGAAGGACAGTCTCATCTTTCAAACATGACAGGCCATGAAGTCAAATTGTGCGCTTGTAAACCAAAGTCCTGCTGGTCAGCTTCCCAGACGGCTGCGTATACAGAAGATGCGAAGTTTATAAAACCGGCGGATCCGACAAAAGCGAATTACGACTTTGGCGGCTGGTACGCCGATGAAGGCCTGAAGACGTCGTACAGCTTCAGCACAGCTGCAGCGGGCAACGTTACCCTTTACGCGAAGTGGACGGCCAAACGCTATACGCTGACCTTTGATTCCAATGGCGGCAGCAGCGTTGCAGCCCAGACGGTCGCTTACGCACCGGATGCGGTATTTACGGCTCCGGCCCTGGCTCCAACGAAAGCGGATCACCGCTTTGCGGGCTGGTTTACCGATGCAGCTCTGACTTCGGCTTATGACTTCAGCTCCAGAGTGACCGGCTCGATCAAGCTGTTTGCCAAGTGGCTCTATGTACAGGTGATCGATCAGGCGATTACGTATTCGAATGGCGTAAATGCGCATCTTGACGACTTCGGCAGTTCCGCACAGACCAAAAAGGCCTTTACCGATGCCCTGAGCGCGGCAAAGACGGTTCGGGATGGCGCGAAGGCGCAAAAAGAAATTGATGATGCCGCAAAAGCACTCACTGCGGCAGCACTCGATCTTCGACTGGAAGCCACAAGCGAAAACCTTGAAGCGCTCAAGAACTAAAAGACGTCGTTGAAAGCGCAGGCTTTCCAGGACGCCCCAAAGGAAAAGACAGCTTTAACCAGGAGGCAGCCGATCCGATCCGGCTGCCTTCTTTTTACGGGTATGTCAAAAGAGGGGCTCGAGCGATATATGAAAAGAAAGCGCTTTGAGTACATGAGAAGAAAGAAAGCGGCAGAAATTTTATACTTGGATCCGTGGCGGATACGGAACAGCCGTTCGTCAAGGGATGGACGCTGTTCGGAAGGGAAATATTTCGCCTTTGAACTTAGAAAGGGAAAGGAGAAGATCCTGTTTCGAGAACGGGAACAGGACGCCAAAAGAAATGACGCAGAAACAGATCAAAATTCTTGGCTATGTGGGAAGCTTTCTTTCGATTCTCATGTATGTTTCCTACATTTCGCAGATCCTCAATAATGTGCATGGCGTAAAAGGCACCTGGATCCAGCCGCTTTGCGCCTGCATTAACTGTGTGATCTGGACGGTTTACGGTTTGATGATCAAGCCGAAACAATGGCCGCTCGTACTGGCCAACGTGCCGGGAATCTTTCTTGGCCTGATCACATTTCTTACCGCGCTCTAGAATCTGGCACTTTCCAGCGGAAAAACCAGAAATCTGCAGCGCAGGGCGAAAAAGCCCGCATGCATCCCTGCTGACGATGCGTGCGGGCTTTTTCTTTGTCCCAGACATCCCGTTTTTGCGATCAATATATGGTACCGAAACCATATCGGTGATTTCTGGTGAAAGCATCAATAAAAGGCGAAAAACAGCCGAAAATATTGAAATACTCTATTTTTTTATATTCGTGTGAAATCGGTTCCATATTTTTGTAAAAACCGTTGACATGGAATCGATACCACAATAAACTTCAAGTATAAACAAGCCGGCAGACAGGCCGGCCAAAAGAGAAAATGGAGAAAGGGAAAAATGGATTACGCAAAGATCGCAGCGGACATTATTGAAAATGTCGGCGGCAAAGACAACATCATCTCAGCAATGCACTGTGCGACGCGTCTGCGTCTGCGCCTGAAGGACTACAGTAAAGTCGACGAGAAAAAACTTGAAGACGTCGACCAGGTCAAAGGCATTTTCCTTGCCAACGACCAGCAGCAGGTCATTCTCGGAAGCGGAACCGTAAACCTGGTTACCGCGGAAGTTCTCAAACAGACCGGCCTGAACGGAGGGGCGGTCAGCGAAGAACCGAAGAGCAAGGAGGGCAGCTGGCTGACCCGTGCAGTCAAAGGTCTCTCTGATATCTTCGTTCCGATCATTCCGGCGATCGTCGCCGGCGGTCTTCTGATGGGAATCAACAACGTACTGACCGCCGTCGGCCTGTTCGCCCCGGGCAAGTCGCTCATCGACATGGCGCCGCAGTTCGCGGGCCTCGCCTCGTTCATTAACATGTGCGCAAGCGCACCGTTCACGTTCCTTCCTGTTCTGCTTGGCTTCTCCGCTGTGAAAAAGTTTGGCGGCAACCCGTATCTGGGGGCAGCGATCGGCATGGTCATGGTTCATCCGGACCTGCTCAATGCCTATAGCATCGCTTCGGTAGACACGCTTCCGTTCTGGAACATCCTGGGCCTGGAAGTGCAGTCGATCGGCTATCAGGGTACCGTTCTTCCCGTGCTGGCTGTTTCCTGGATTCTGGCCACGATCGAAAAGTTCCTGCATAAGCACACCCCAAGCTGGCTCGACAACCTTTCCACACCGATGCTTTCGCTTCTCATTACCGCTCTGCTGACATTCACGATTGTCGGACCCGTTATGCGTACAGCCGGTGACTGGCTCGCTTACGGACTGAGCTGGCTCTATTCCACCCTCGGCTTTATCGGCGGCGCCATCTTCGGTCTGCTTTACGCGCCGATCACCATGACCGGCATGCATCATTCCTTTATCGCAATTGAAACCCAGCTGATCGCAGCCGCGGAAACTACAGGCGGCTCCTTCATCTTCCCGACCGCTTCGATGAGCAACGTTGCGCAGGGCGCAGCCGTTCTTGCGGTTCTGGTCATGACGAAAAACGAAAAGATGAAATCCCTCTGCACCGCTTCTGGTATTTCCGCACTGCTTGGCATTACTGAACCGGCCATGTTCGGTGTCACCCTGAAACTTCGCTATCCGTTCATCGCGGCCATCATCGGCTCCGCAGTCGGCTCTGCCTGGATTGCCGGTACGCATACGCTGGCCATTGCCTTAGGTACCGCGGGTATTCCGGGATTCATTTCGATCCGTCCGGAAAGCTGGCTGAACTTCTTTATCGGCATCGCCATTTCCATGGCTGTATCTTTCCTGCTTACGGTTTACTTCATGAAAAAACATCCAGAAGGCGAAACCGGAGAAAACAAAGGCGGCTTTTCCTTCAAAAAGAAAAAAGCGGCTTCCAAAACGATCGAAAGCCAGAATGAAAAAGAAAACGAAACCAGAACAATCGAAACCGCTGCTCCCGCAAAAGAAGCAGCACCTGCACAGATCAAAACCCAGGCAGCCAAGCACATCCTGTGCGCGCCGGTTTCCGGCAAAACCGCTCCGGTCAGCGACTGCAGCGATGCGGTCTTCGCATCCAGAGCCATGGGTGACGGCATTCTGATTGAACCGGAAAACGGACGCTTTTACGCGCCGGCTGACTGCGAAGTCGTCATGCTGTTTCCGACTAAGCATGCCATCGGTCTGAAAACCGATGACGGTGCAGAAATTCTGATTCACATCGGCATGGACACCGTTTCGCTGGATGGAAAGCCGTTTACCGCTCACGTGGAAAACGGTCAGAAACTGAAAGCCGGCGATCTCATGATCGAAGCCGATCTCGATGCGATCCGCGCCGCCGGGCTTTCCATTCAGACTCCGGTCATCTTCACAAACAAAGTCGCCTTTGAAGCCAGACCGTACGGTCAGGTTCAGGCTGGCGACGCCGTGATGGAAACGAAAAAAGGAGAATAAAAATCCGTGAACTACTCTGTACAGAACCGTTTTTCGCAGGCGATGACAGAGACAAAGCGATCCGAGGCCGCCAATAGCCCGGATCGCCTTTGCTTTCATATCATGCCTCCCGTCGGATGGCTCAACGACCCCAACGGGCTCTGCGAAAAAGACGGCATCAACCATATTTACTATCAGTTCGCCCCCGAAAGCGCGGCTGGAAACACCGCAAAAGGCTGGGGCCACTGCACCACGAAAGACTGGATTCACTACACAGAACAGCCGGTGCCGCTTTTTCCGGACAGCCTGCTCGATGAAGGCGGTGCCTACTCTGGAAGCGCGCTGGTTTGCGACGATGGAAAAATTCGCTGCTTTTATACTGGCAACCGAAAGCTGCCCGGCGAGCATGACTACATTTATGAAGGCCGTCAGCACTGGACGTGCATGACGGAATCCACAGACGGAACGCTTCTGGAAAACAAGCAGGTGCTGCTCAAAAACGAAGACTATCCCAAAAACATGAGCTGTCATGTGCGCGATCCGAAAGTCTGGAAAGACCAGGACGGCTACCGGATGATTCTTGGTGCCCGCACCCGTCAGGATCAGGGCATGGCTTTGCTCTATACGAGTAAAGACCTGAAAAACTGGACGCTTTCCGGAACGATCGAGGGGAAAGAAGACTACGGCTATATGTGGGAATGTCCGGATTTTCTGGAACTCGACAAAGCTGCGCTGCTGCTCACCTGTCTGCAGGGAGCGCCCCAAAAGGGATACGAATACGAAAACCTGTACCCTTCTGGATATTTCCAGCTTGAGAAAAACCCAGACAAAAAGGGAAGCTGGATCGCCGGCGAATTCCGGGCTCTGGATCATGGCTTTGATTTTTACGCCCCGCAGACGTTTGTCGATGAAAACGGCCGGCGCATTCTGATTGGCTGGATGGGTATTCCGGATGTGGAGTATACCAACCGGGAAGCAAAATCGAACTGGCAGCACGCGCTGACGCTGCCTAGAGAACTGACCTGGAAAGACGGTCAGATTTACCAGTACCCCATTGAAGAAATGTTCCAGCTCGCGCAAAACGAATCGTCCAGAAGCCTTGAACTCGAACCGGGAAAGGCGGCCAGACTGGATGATCGCGTCTGTCTGATCGAATTGGAAAACGATCAGAAAGACTGGTCCATTTCGCTGCGTCACGATCTGACGCTCTCGGGGCATAATGGTGTTGTCAGACTTGAACTCCATCAAAGCGGTCTTGGCCGCACGACACGCCATGCGTACTGTCCGGACGTGCGCCAAATCACGATCTTCTCCGATACGTCATCCGTGGAGATTTTCATCAATCATGGCCAGGTTGCTTTTACTACAAGACTTTACGATGCGCCCGAAGATCGCAGTCTGAAAGCGGACGTGCGCATGAAGGCCATAATTACTCCCCTTGCCTCGTTTGAAATCGCCAGAGCCTGAGGCTGCAGACGGCGAGCGTGTGCAGGATGGTCTGTCCTGAAGTAAACAAGAACAAGAAAAAGAACAAGAAAGAGAAAGAGAAACCAAACAGAGGAAACCGGTATGACTCAATCCGTAAAAACAATCGATGTGACAGCCCTGGGCGAAATTCTGATTGATTTCACCATGCAGGGTGTAAACAGCCAGAATATGAACGTCTTTGCCCAGTACCCCGGAGGAGCTCCAGGCAATGTCTGCGTGCAGGTCAGCCGTCTTGGCGGACAGGTCGCTTTCATGGGAAAAGTCGGTCTGGACATGCACGGCCGTCTGCTCAAAACGGTTCTGGATCAGGAGGGCATTTCCACACGAAACCTGATCGAAGATCCGGAGCATTTCACCACCCTCGCTTTCGTATCCGTAGACGAAAACGGCGAGCGGGAATTTTCCTTTGCCCGCAAACCGGGTGCGGATACGCAAATCTGTTTTGAAGAGCTCGATCTGAACGAGCTGCAGCAGGCGAAAATCTTTCATGTTGGCTCGCTTTCTCTGACCGCCGAACCTGCCTGCAGCACAACGCTTCAGGCAATCGACTTTGCGAAAAAATGCGGCGCCCTGATCAGCTACGATCCAAACTATCGCGCCAGTCTGTGGCCCGATGAAGAAACAGCGATTGAAAAAATGCGCAGCCTGATTTCTTCGGCGGATCTGATGAAGATTTCCGATGAGGAAACGGAGCTGCTTACCGGAAAGGCCGACCCGGAAGAAGCCGCCAGAGCGCTCGTCGAGCAGGGCGTAACGATTGCGGTCATCACCCTGGGCAAGGACGGCGCCCTGGCGGCGACAAAAGATTTCGTCGTACGCGCCGGCGGATTTAAAAGTCAGCTGGCCGATACCAACGGAGCCGGCGACTCGTTCTGGGGATCTTTCCTGGAGCAGATTGCCAGAAGTCCAATCGAACCGGGTCAGCTCGATTCGAAAACGCTTGGACAGATGCTGGAAAACGCCAACGCCTGCGCAGCCCTGACCGTTCAGAAGCCCGGCGCCATTCCCGCGATGCCTGCGGCAGCGGAAGTCAACGCCTTTCTGGAAGCCAGCGGACGCAAAGCAGCGTTCTGAGCGGTTCCCCTCGGATGGGCGGGTATAGATTGGCATCGATCGGTACAGAGCGGTATGGATGCACGAAGAGTTGCATTGACTGGCCTGCGTGAGGAAAATGAAACGCAAAGGTAAGGCAGAAACAGCCTGAATCGATCGCCGCCTTATGCGGCGAAACGAATAGAGAAGCAAGACAGGAAGCACCTGAAAAGGCAGCAGCTCCGGGAGGCAGGAATATGGAAAAACTGACGATGGCAGATATTGCCAAAGCGGCGGGGGTCGGGAAAAGTACCGTTTCGCGCTATTTCAACCACGGCTATGTCAGCGAGGACGCCCGTTCAAAAATTTCGGCGGTCGTTCGCAGGACCGGATTCGAGCCGAGCGTGGCTGCCCAGAATCTGCGCTCTAAGGAGTCGCATACGATCGGTATTATCGCGCCGACGATGACGAGTACCGTCACGGGGCGTCAGCTGACGGTCATTGATGAAACGCTGCGTGCAGAAGGCTACAGCTGCATTATCATGACCGCCCATCATCATCGCGAACGTGAAATTTCCGCTATCGAATACATGCGCTCGCTGAAACTGGATGGCGTCATTCTCATTGCCACGACCATCGATGAAAAGCTGGAAAGCCTACAGAAATCGAGCAATGTTCCGTTTCTGGTCATGGGCCAGGAATTTGAAAGCGGCGTTTCGGTCGTTTACGACGATTACCGCGCAGGTCGGGATGCCGGCCGATACGCCCGAAAGATGGGCCATGACGATGTCGTCTACGTTGGCGTCTCCCCAAACGATCAGGCCGTTGGCGTTACCCGTAAACAGGGCGTACAGGATGGCCTGAAGCAGGAAGGGGACGAGATGAAAAGCTTTGCTTTTGTGGAAACGTCCTTTTCCTATGAAGAAGCCAAAGAAGCCTGCGACCGCATTCTCGATGAACACGTTCCGACGATGATGATCTGCGCGACCGATAAAATCTGTCTGGCCGCGTACAAATCGCTCAGTGAACGGGGACTTCACGTTCCGGAAGATGTTTCCCTGATCGGGTTTGGCGGCTATGAAGCCGGTCAGCTTCTTACGCCGGCGCTCACGTCCATTCGGTTTAAAAACGAAGAAGCCGGAGTGCTTGCCGCAAAGACGCTGATTTCCATGATTCGCAATGAGCCGGTCAGCCGCATGCAGACGATCGGCTACGAATGGAGTTATGGCGATTCGGTTCTCGATCGAACGAAAACGAACTGAAATCCAAAGAAAAGAAAAAATGAGAAAGGGCCGGCAGAAATGTGAATATGCATGTTCAGCCGGTCCTTTTTGTCGTACGTGTCAACGGTCTGGAGGAGGATGGCGGAATGCGGTTATTTCACAAAGCCGGCTTTACGCTTTAGTCCGTCATGCTTTTCAGATCATTGAGGCGCTTTTCATAGCGAAGAATATCCGTTTTGTCCTCGGTTACGGCTTTCGTGAGCACGATACCAACGCAAAGAAGAAGCTTAAGCTTGCGCACAATCTCTGGCTTATCTTCTGGGTCATCCTCTGGAACGGGCGTTTCCATCAAAAACGGCTCAATTTGATCAAACAGAGCTCTCGCCTCTTTATACTGGCGATTGCTGTAATACATGCCTAACGTAAATTCGCTGGCTTTCACCATTTGGAGAATGTTGATGCTGCAGGGAAAGAGGTTGAGCTTATGGGCGGCCAGAAGCATAGAACGCCGGTAATACAGGAGGGCACGGGTTCGATCTTTCAAGTACCTGGCGATATGACCGAGCTGGGCGAAGGCCGCATACCAGTAGTCCCACTCGTCTTTTTTCAGAATGCCCCCGCTTTTCGTAAACTGCGTGCAGAGCGGATCGATTGTTTTGAATACCTTGAAGGCTGCTTCGTCCTGATGAAAAGCCTGATGCGTGGTTCCGCAGCGAAACAGAGCCAGCAGATAATAATGAAAAATCGTATTGTCGGATTTTCTGGCATAGACACTTTCGTAAAAATGGACTTTCAGACAGGCAAGCGGAATTTTCCATGTTTTGTCCGGCAGAGAATTGTGGATGGCTTCTGCATCTGCCATCCAGATTTCAAAGAGACGCGCCGCGGTACGCATCTCTTTGCCGTTTGGTGTGCAGCACAGAGCGAGGCAGATCAGAATTTCGCAGCTTTGCGATTCGAGTTCATACGAGGTGAGTGAAAAATCCTTCAGAGCGATGACCAGCGTATCCATCAGCTCGAGTGCGGAATACTCTTCCTCAGGGGCAGCCAGACGGGAAAACTGGGTGCTGAGTTTTTGAAACGAGGTGAGAAATGCCTGCGGATTTTGGAAATGCAGACAAATGGACGCAAATTCTTTTTCCAGTACACGCCAGGTGTTCCAGAACTCGGCGGCATCTTTGTCCTTAAGATCAAACGGTCCGCACGTCAGACTCTCCATCCATTTCAGTCCGTCTTCGCAGAACTGACGGGCTTTTTCATACTCCTCCAAAGCAGAACAGGCACGGGCGGCCAGACAAAAGGAATCGGGCCAGCTGCACTGGCTGTTTAGCGGCAGACCAAGAGAAGACGCGGTTTTACCGTGTTTGATGGACTGTAAGGCGTGGGCACAGGCCTGCGAATGATTTTCCTGCTGCAGATAAAGGCTTGCTATTTCATGATGAATCAAAGACAGTTTGTCTTCCTTCAGGGGATGGAGAGTTTCCGGATCAAAGCGCATCCAGATGTTCAGAGCTTCTTTCCAGGCAATAAGACTGTCTTCCGGACGGCTGAAATAATCGATTCGCGCAAGATCCATCCAGCTTTCTGCATAGTTTCTGTACGTGGTTTCATCCGGGTGGATCTGGATGGCCTGCGCATGCAGATCGATCAGGAGCTGAAACACAGACCGTCGAAGCGCTTCATTTTTGGAATCCCATACGGCATCTCGCAGCAGATCCGTCATGTCCAGCCAGTCTTCGAGCTGCGCGGGGGATAAATCCGTATGGGAGAGGTACTTCACGGCGCTTTGGCAGGCTTCCTCCATCGCCTGATCCGCTTTTTGGGGCGCACCGGCTTCCAGATAGCACAGCGCCAGATGGGCCAGAAGCGCCGTCGGATGGTGTCCCGGATAGTTTGCAATTTCCTGTTCAGAATGAATGCGGGTCAGACTGACCCCTGTTTCCAGACTTCGGCAGGCGGCGTCGCAGTCTTCGAGCTTTTTAAGAATCCGTCCGGCGGTATCCCACAGCACTTCCTCAAATTGAACTGGAATACCGCTTTCCAGAAGCGAAGCAGGAAGAGACTGCGCTCGACTGGCGCCAATATGATCCAGAGCCAGATCGATCCAGGAGAGCGCGGTGTACAGCTTTCCCCGCTCTTCATAAAACTGAGCGGCATTGTACATATCCACCGCATTTTTCGGGATTCGAAGCGGCTTCCTCTCTTCTTTGATCTGTCCGTTTTTTACGGAATACTTCGGCCCGGTTAGTTTCTGAAGATGATTTAAAGCCCTCTGATAGCAGTGATCGGCCGAAAGCCAGTCGTTATTTTGTTCGCTGATCTCTGCACGGCAGAACAGGCAGGCGATCATCTCCTTTCTGGCTTCCTGGGATTCCTTGAGCCGGACAAGAAGAGAATGCATAGCTGCATCCACGCATTTTATGGCTTCATCCGTCCGGTTCAGTTTACGGTACGCCTCGGCCATGGTTCTGCGAACAGCAGCCTGCAGAATATCCTGCTCCAGAGTAACTGCATCCGCTTCGAGAAAGCGCGAATACGTTTCGATGCAAAGACGGTACTGACCGGCCGCATATTCCTGGTCTGCCTGATTTAACAGCCTCTGATTTTCGATGGAACGCGCCTGCGTCTGAGAAAGAAAGCCGCTTTTGTCCGCCAGTTTCTCCATCTGCTTGCAAAGCTCGCTTTCTTTTCTGAAGTCCTGCTGTTCCTGGGCCAGCCGGACTTCCAGCTCCAGAATCTGGTATTTCCAGCCGCAGGCAAGATCGGTCAGTTCCCTGGGAACCTTTTTCATCCAGCTCCAGAACTGCGCAATCGTCTTTTTTGCATCCTCTGGACGGCTGTCGTTGATCTGAAGATTGGCAAGATGAAAAAAGCTGAAAAGAACGGTCGATAAAAGCGCCTCGTTGATCCCCTTCAGGGAACTGGCCATCTGAATCAGATCGTCCAGGACAAGCATCGCGCCTTCCTTCTGGCCGGCATGAAGGCAGCAGTTTGCCATGGACGCATAAAAAAGGATTTTGAACGGAGTACTGTCGTATGGGCTGAGATCGTACGGAATATCTTCCAGGAGAAGAAGAATCGGATGCAGCACGCTGGCACACGTCGTGTTGAGTTCTTCAAACCAGCCCAGACGGGTCAGCGTGTTCAGATAGCGGATTGTGATGTCAAGCAGACGCTCAATCGTTTCCGTGGAGGGCTGGTCTTTGAAGGATTGGATCGTCTTTGCAAAATAACGTTTTAAAAACTCAACGCCTTTGCGCGGATCGACCGGAACGCCGTCTCCGTACAGGTAAATATCGGAAAGAACGAGAAGCGCCTGGTCTACTCCCTTTTCGGCCGCCTGATTCAGAAGCGGAATGGCGCGAGCGGGATTGCGTTTCGTGTCGACGCCTCTCAGATAGGCAAGGCCCAGATAGAAAAGCTTCTGGGGATTCTGCGGTTCTTGGCTCTGTGTTTTCGGATTTTCGAAAAGGGACTGTAAAGATTCACGAAGATCATCCGACTGGAGGGAAAAAACCGGCGGAAAGCCGGCATACAGCAGCTTCAGGACATCTGTATTCGCTGGTTCCATCTGGACAGGAATGATTTTTTTGCGGTACTGGACGGCAGCCGGATATTCATATTCGCTTATATAATTTTTTTCTTCGAGTTTTGGCGTTACGAGCAGCGTGATCAGCTCGCTTCGTTTCATCTGATCGAAAATCTGCTGGCTGAAATCTTCTCCCGGCATCAGAAAGTCGTCGTACCAGACCCCGACATCCCATGTGCATTCCAGAGACTGAACGAAATCCAGAAAATCCTGCGCATAAGCCCAGTCTTTCTTACGGTAGCTGACAAAAATATACGAATGAAACGAGCTTCTTATTTTCTCGATCAGCGGGGGTTCCAGAATCACGGACTGAAGATATGACCGCATACGGCTTTCAAAATTCTGTCGTTTCAGAAAATCCGGCTGAAAATCCAGATACTGAAGATCTCCGAACAGCTGGGAATAGGCAGACAGATCGATACTGTCCAGAAGGATGGGAAGAAGAAGAACTTTACTTTCGCGCAGCGCCCAGATCAGTTTAAGCGTATTTTCCTGTTCAGAGCGAAGCAGTCGGGAAGAAACCGCAATGACGGCCAGCGTGAATTCCTGCAGCAGGCGCAGATCCTCTTCACTCCAGAGGGCATTTTCTGGATCCGGCGCAAGAATCAGGCAGTTGACCTGGTCGCGGATGGTTTGAATAATCTGTGAATCTGTCGAACGATCCCCTGAGGGGATAAACAGAACTTTGCTGAGTCCGCTTTCCTGAACGGTATTTTCTGGATAATATTTGCATTTCATGCCGTCTCCTTTCCATGTCTTTCGTCCGTGGGATTTCGTCCGCGCATTTCTTCTGCGTGCATGCGCAGGCAGAATCGGATGCAGAATACTTTTTTACTTTTCTTCTTTATTTATACCTATCGTATCCAGCGGCTTTCTTTGCGGGGTGTGTATTTCCCAAAACGGCCAAATCGGACATTCGAACGTATAAAAAGTCCGCCGGACGGTCTTTGACCATCGGGCGGACTTTAAACATCTTTCTAAGGAAGAAAAGATGAATTCCCATTAAAGAAACGGGAGTATTGGAATATGGATCAGGCTTTCTTTTTCGACGGGGCGAACGAATGATGAAGGCGCCACAGGAAAAGCAGACCGCGCGCGTCGAGTTCCACGCCCATCGCAACCCAGGCACCGGCCAGTCCAAAGGAGCGGGAAAGCCAGGCGGCCAGCGGAATACGGATGCACCAGATGGAGAGGAAGTTGAGGCAAGCCGGCCAGATCGTATCGCCTTTTCCGCGCAAAATGCCGGAGCAGACGATGGAAGCGCCATAAAGCGGTTCCGCAAACGCTTCGAGCCGAAGCATGGAAGTTCCGAGTTCAATGACGGCTGGATCCGGGGTGAGAATGTTCATCAGCCACGGGGCAAAGACGAACATGACGACGCCCGAAAGAGCCATCATGCCCATGCCGATGCGTACGATGCGCCAGCTGATTTCCCGGGCCAGATCGTGCCGGTTGGCGCCGGTACACTGCCCGATGATGGCGGTTGCGGCGGATCCGCAGCCGTAGCCGGGCATGTAACAGAGACTTTCCGCGGTGATCGCAAAGCTGTTGGCCGCAATGGAAACCGAACCGAGAGAAGAGACGATGCGGGTAAACATGACATAGGAAGAGCCGGAAATCAGCTGTTCCAGACTGATTGGAACGCCGATGCGTACCGCTTTAGAAAGGGAATGACGGGTAAAGTGAATCCGGCATTTCCCTTTGAGAAATTCGTTTTTAAACAGGACGCGCCACGTGAGAAACAGGGACGCGCACGCCATGGCGGCGCCGGTTCCTAAAGCGGATCCGGCTACGCCCAGATTCATCGCGAAGATGAACAGGTAGTTGAACAGGACGTCGAGCATGCACATGACAATTTGCGTCATGCCCGGCAGCCGGGTATCGCCGGCCGCCTGCAAGGTCGCGATCGCCCAGGTGTTTAACAGAGAAAACGGCAGACACAGACAGAAAATGCCGAGATAGGCGCTCGCATCCGCCAGAATGGCGTCTTCGCCGCCCAGCCAGACGGGAACCATTCCTGAAAGGCCAAAGCCGATGCTGCCGATCAGAAACGCCACGCCTAAAATGACGAGCAGACCCTGCCGGCTGCAGTTGCGGGCTTCTTCATTGTTTCTTGCGCCGATCGCCTGCGCGGTCTGCACCGAAAAGCCGTAGACGGAGCCGGAACAGATGCCGTTGATCAGCCAGGTGCTCGAAGAGACCAGACCGATGGACGCGCCGGCCTGTACCCCGAGATGGCCGACCATCGAGGCGTCGATCATCTGCATGATGGTGACGGAAACCTGCGCCAGAATGGCAGGCCAGGAAAGCGATAAAATGAGTTTTCGCTGCATGGAGGCGTTGAGCGGTTTGTCCGCGCGCAGTGCGGATAATAATTGAGAGGAGTCTGTCATATCTGCTATTATCCATCGAATTGTTCCGGAATGCCTGATCAAAGAAAACGTTCTGCCAAGTCTGTTCGAGAAATTTACTATCCTTTCCATTTTCTCCTCGGGTTCTGCTTTTTCCTTTTGATGAGATATGGCTTTTTATCCGCGGGAGAAACGAACCGGCAGATCCGAAAACGCGCCGTTTCAAAGCGGATTCGAATGTGGCTTTTCAGATTCGCCATCCTGAATTGGAATTTGTCATCCGGAAAAAGGAAAAAGAAAGGAGGATGTCATGATTGTTTCCGCAAGCTGCCGAACCGATATTCCCGCGTTTTACACGCCCTGGCTGCTCAACCGCCTGGAGGAGGGCTTTGTGGACGTGCGCAATCCGTTTTATCCCAAACGGGTTTCGCGCATTTACTTTGAAGACGCGGATGCCTGGATGTTCTGTACGAAAAATCCGCTGCCGCTTATTCCGTATCTGGACCGGTTCAAGCAGCCGATCTTAATGGATGTGACGATTACGCCGTATAAAAAGGATCTGGAACCGGCGGTACCCGATAAAACGAAAATTATTGAAGCGGTCCGCTTCATGGGCGAAAAGCTGGGAAAGGATCATGTGTCGGTTCGCTACGATCCGATTTTGCTGAATCCAACGTATACGGTGGACTATCACATTCGGGCTTTTGAGCGGCTCTGTTCTCTGCTCGAAGGCGCGGTGGAGACGATTTCCATTTCCTTTCTCGACGACTACAAAAACGTCCGCCGTCATGCCGGCGAACTGAATGCGCACGAACCGAGTGAAGCCGAATTAAAAGCTATTGGCGAAGCGTTCGCAAAATGCGCTGCGGATCATGGCATTCCCGTTTTCACCTGCAACGAAAAGCAGATTCTAGCCCCGTTCGGCGTGCCTTCCGGCGCCTGCTTTCCTATGGAACTCGCGCTGGCCTGGACCGGCCGCAAGTTTCGAAAGTGGAAAGCGCGCGACTGCGGCTGCGTCGAAATGGCGGATCTTGGCGTCTACAACACGTGTGCGCACCTTTGCCGCTACTGCTATGCCAACTTTGATGAAAAGCAGATCGCCCAAAACCGGCGTCTTCATGATCCCAGTTCGACGATGCTGGTGGGACATCTGGAAGCCGACGATGAAATCATTCGCCGCAAACGATAAACTGCACGTAAAATTAAACCAGATCGAATCCAAATCGGATTTTCGAAATCCGATTCCGGTCGATCCTTAGCCAGACCGGCGGAAAGGAGAGAAGCATGTCATCCAGCCCACTTTTTGAACAGGCACTCGACGAACTCGAACGTCTTCAGAAACTGTTAGAAGACCATCATCTGCCTTCTCAGATTGCCGCCGACCTGCAGCTTGAGATTGACCAGAGAACAAAACGCCGCAAGGATGCAGCTGCTGTTTCTTCCAGAACGCCGGAGCGTACGCGGCGAGCCGCCGCTCCGGAACCGCCTCGAACGCATCCGACGCGGCCAGTTTCCCCAAAACCACAATCGGAAGAAGCGTTTTTCGCCCAGCGTGAACCGCAGCCGCCGGTCCACAATGAACAGGCTGTTGAGCACAAACGGGCTGCTTTTCAGCCCCGGGCGGAGTTTTCAAAGCCGTCCGATTCGCAGACACAGTCGGAGACGGCTGCTTCCAGATCCGATGAGCCGGTCGAATCGCCCGTAAAACGAGGAAAACCTTCCGTTTCTTCCCTTTCCGCTTCACCGAAAAATCCGCTGGCGTATGCGGATCTGCTTGGCATCGCGTTTCCTTCCAATGAAGAAACGTATTTTGTCCGTTCCCAGAAAGGCTTCTTTTATCAGCCCTGTCCGATCCGTCTGCGGCCGGGCTGTCCGTACTTTCAGAAAAACGCCAAGCCGGAATGCAAAACCTGTACCGTTCGGCCCGCTATTTCGCTTGGACGAAGAGAAGTGCTCAATCATCTTCACGGACAAAGTGAAATCGGGCTTTCGCCGTTAAGCCAGGATGGTCACATTGCCTACGCCTGTATCACGATCGAAAGCGGCCAGGGGCAGAAGGCTGCGCTTGAAGTTCAGAGGGCAGCTAAAGCGATTGGACTCGATGTTCTTTGCGAAGAACGCAAGGAAGACGGTGTTTTGTCGTGGCGCATCTGGTTTTTACTCGCGATGCCGGTGGACGCCTCCCGGGTTTCCCGCTTTTTGCGCGCGTTTCTGATCAACGGGTTTGCCAAAGGTGAGCTCAGGGATCTGCGCTTTCTCGATCAGACGTTCCCGCGTATTTTTGTCAAGGAACAGCCCAAGGATCGGGGAATGGCGTTGCCGCTTCCGCTGTTTGGCTGGCTCGATGAAGCGCTGCGAAAACAGGGAAGAGACGCCGATCGGTATTCCATTCTGATCGATGAAAAAGGCGAAGAAATTGCCGATCCGTTTGCGCAGATACAGTCGATTACCCGTGTGGAACCGGCCCAGATGGAGGCGCAGATTCGCGAATGCACCTCGCGCAAGCGGGAAGAACTGTTTGCGGGCGATCCGAAAAGCGAGCCGGACACGATGGAGTCCATGCGCCTGATCGCCGCGGACGACGATCCGTTTGTGTTTGCGCCTTTGCAGGAATCCGGCGTGATCGAAGTGATCGAAAAAGGACGGATCTGGGTGTGCGCGGATGCGCTGCCCGCTTCTGTACAAAATCAGATTCTGGCGATGGGCAGCTACTGGAATCCGGCGTATCGCTCGCAGAAAAACAAGTTTGCGACCGGACCGCGCATCGTTTCGCTGGCTAGACGCGAAGCGCATGGACCGCAATCCGGTTCACAAAATGCCGATTCTGAAAATACTGAAAACAAAAACAATACGGGACTGGGCACGCGCTGGATTTCGCTGCCCCGTCATTTAAAAGCGCCGCTTCTTTATCGGCTTTCTCAGGCTGGAGCGACAGTGGATCTGCAGGACTGGGAAAGCGAAGGGCAGTCGGTTCCGATGGAATTTAACGGCGAACTTCGTCCGGAACAGGTGTCGCTGGCTTCCGCTCTGTATCAGAAAGGGAGCGGCATTCTGGAAGCGGCAACGGGGACCGGAAAAACGGTCATCGGCGCAGCGCTGATCGCGCAGATTTCGAGAAGCACGCTGATTCTGGTCAATTCCAAGGAAATCTTGCAGGGCTGGGTCAGTTCGCTGAACCGCTTCCTGCATTTTTCCAGTCCGGAATGGGAAAACTGGAAGGCGCCTTCGAAAAACTATCCAGGAAAAATCGGGGTGCTGCAGGGCGCTACGCGTTCGCTTTCTGGGCGCGTGGATGTGGCCATGGTGCCTTCGCTGGTCCAGAAGGAAAATCTCGAAGAACTGCTTTCCGGCTATGGCGTCGTCTTTGTGGATGAATGCCATCATGCCGGCTCGCCGTCCTATCAGAAAGTACTCGACGCGCTGCAGGCCAAACGCGTATACGGTCTGAGCGCGACGCCAAAGCGGACTGACGGCCTTTCGACAAGCATGTTCTGGCAACTGGGTGAAATCGCGGCTTCGTTCAGTTCGAAAGATCAGATGGCCAGTCAGACGTTCCACCGTCTGATCTGTCCGCGCTTTACACCCTTTGCGGGAAGCGACGCGGAAAACAATGACTTTACCCGTCTGGTGCAGGAAGCGGCTTCGCATCCGCTGCGCAATGAAATGATCGTGCAGGATATCCGCGAAGCGCTCGATAACGGGCGAACCGTTCTGGTGCTGACGCGCTTTATTGAACATGCCCATACGCTCGCTCGTCTGCTGGCCCCCGGAGACGATACCGAACTGTTCGTCTACGCGGGTGATCCCAAACGCAAGCAGGAAAATACAAGACGCCTGCGCGAACTCGAAGATCCCAAAGTACGAAAAGATAAGAAAGTCGTGCTGATCGGCACGTATGCGAGCATCAGTGAAGGCTTTGACTTTCCGCTGCTCGATACACTCATGCTTGCGCTGCCGATTCGTTCGCAGATCACCATTTCACAGTCGATCGGTCGAATTCACCGCCAGACGCGAAACAAGCAGATTGCCATCGTCTACGACTATGCCGACGTGCAGAACCGCATGCTGGAAAGCATGTATCAGGCAAGAATGAAAGAGTACGTCAATCAGGGCTATCAGATCGGCGAAGTACTCGATGAGCGAAAAGGCACGTCTTCGGGAAAGGTGTACCGGACAGAAGACTACATTTCAGCCTGTGTGCGCGATATCCGCCAGGCGAAAAAACGGGTGGCGCTCTGTATGCGCGCCTTTGAGGATGAGCAGCTGCAGACGCTGATCGATGTGGCCGGTCAGAAAGCGCTCGAAGGCGTTCGCTTTGATCTTTTTGTCGAAAACGCCTCCGATGAACAGGTACGCCGCATGCGCAATGCGGGTTTCCATGTTCATTTTCACGACCGCATCGTCGCGTGCTGTCTGATCGTGGATCAGGAAATTGTCTGGTACGGCAACGTGTTTTCTTCGCAGGCGGCCTCTTCCGGCATTGTGCGGATGGTGTCGAGAAAGGATGCCAACGAGCTGCTCGAAGCCAGACGCCGCGAAGAAATCCGGCAGCTCAGTCTCCAGCATGCTCAGGCTTCCCAGTCCTGAGCGTAAAAAGCAGGCGCTCCAAATACGCAAACGCAACAGAAGGGAAGTACGAAAGGCACGTTTGCCGGTCGATTTTGACGGCGTGACCTTTGTCTTCCCTTCTTTTTCTTGAGCGTACCCGCTTGGTATAATGAAAGCGTCCTGTCCAGAGTCCGAGCACGCAGGCAAGCAAAGAGAAAACCGTGTTCATAAGAGCCCTGGACAGATTAAGTGGAGGAAATAAAACTAATGGTTATTGATCTTGACGATATTGTGGATGCCATTCAGGGCGGAAGCAATTCGGTTGAGTATTATCTCAATACCCGTACGGGAGAAATCATCATGCGTGATGATCGTCTTTCCGTAAGAGAGCTCAACGACATCGATGATGAACTCGACAAAGTCTACGATTCCATTTTGCTGATCCCGACATCCCGCGATGCCGGCGACATCCGCATGATGCGTGAATTTACGTGGACACTCCCGGACGGTCAGGCCAAGGACGCGCTGACGACCGCTTTAGGCAACCGCAAAGGCATTTTCCAGCGTTTTCGCAACGCGCTGAACAGTTTCAACCTGCTCAACGACTGGTATGAATACGAAGACGACCGCTACATGGAATTTGCACGCAACTGGTGCCGCGACAACGAAGTCGCTTTTGAAGAAGTCCCGAAAATTGTCTATCGCCGTGCGGTGCGCAGCGATGTGAAAACGATGGTTGAACTGCGCAAGAAAGAACTCGGTCTTGCGCCGGAAGACGATTCGTTCGATTTCGAACTCGACCGCTACTTTGCAGCGCAGATGCGAAACGGCGCGTTGTATGAAATTTTCGCCTGGTGGAAAAACCGTATCGTCGCGTGCGGCGCCATCGCCTGGGTCTTCACGCCGCCAACACCCGAACTGCCCGATGGCCGCAATGGCTATCTGTGCAACTTCTGGTGCGATGAAGAAGTAAAGGGAAACGGCTACGAAAAGGAAATTCTTTCCCGTCTGCTCGAAGAGGCAAAACGCCGCAAGCTGCCGGTTGTCCGCTCCTATGGACTGGATGCAGAACTCGTTGAATCCTTTGGCTTTAAGCCCGAAGACGATGTTCGCAAAGCCGTTCTGAAACTGAAATAGAAACGAGATTTTTAACGATCCATAAAAATAAAACGCCGCAGGCGGAAACTGCTGTTTCCGCCTGCGGCGTTTATCGTTTCAAAAATTTCGATTTGATCTTCGAGCCGGATTTTTCAGGCCCGGTTTTGCATAGGAATCTTCGGTCTGGGATTATTCGTGAGAGTTACAGCAGTCGCCGTCGTGGCCTTCGCCGTGGCAGCATCCGCCTTCGTGGTCATGATCGTCGCCGTGGCAGCATCCGCCTTCATGGTCGTGATCGTCACCGTGGCAGCATCCGCCTTCGTGGTCGTGATGGCCGCCGCATCCGCATCCGCCGCCTTCGGCTGGCGCGAATACCATCAGTTCGCCGTTCTGCAGATCGACAAAAGCGTCATCGCAGTATTTGGCGGTATCTTCATCCATCAGCACTTTGATGCCGTTGATTTCCACCGGCTTGTCGCCTTCTTCGTAGCGAACCATCTGGAAAACGGGTGCTGCGGAGCAGCAGGTCTGATGAAGGGTAGCCATCAGTCCGTCTGCATGGTTTTCTTCCAGCATGGGTTTCAGCACGTTCGCGGCTGCATCTGTAATTGTTAACATATGTTTCTGCCTCCATTTCTCCTCTATTTTAAAAGAGTTTCGGTTCAGGCGCTCGGTTTAGCCCTGTCTGTTTGAAATGTTTATAAGTCATAAAACAGAATGAGTGTCAAGAAATATTATTATGGGAATGTGGAATATTCTTACGAAATAAGGGGAAATACAGGCAAATGGGGTTCAGAAGGGGGTCTGGACGGTTAAGATGAAGGTGCGAGGTAATCTTTATGAAACTGATCACCCTCAGACAGCTTGAAGCACAGGCGCGCACCGGGGACGGAAAAGCCTGTCTGGCCTTGTACCAGGAGTATTCCAACAACACCCGGGATGAAAAAACCGCCAGAAAGTGGCTGGATCTCGCTCTCGATTACGATGAGCCGAGAGCCCAGTTTCTCGAAGGCGTGTATTCGATGAATGTCGGCGAAATTGCGCACGGCGTACAGTTTTTGAAGCTGGCCGCTTTTAACCGCAATACCGACGCCATGAATGTCCTGGCGATGTACTACCTGGGAAACATTCACGGAATCAGCCATACGGTCATTGATCTGGAGCTCGGGCTTGATTATCTCTATCAGGCCGCGAACGGCGGATGTCCGGATGCGCAGATTGTTCTGGGAAAATGTTTTTATCTCGGAAAATGGGTAAGCCGCAACAAGTATCTTGCCCGCTACTGGATGGAAAAAGCCGCAAAGGCCAAAAGCCGGCTGGCCGCACGCATGCTCGAAGGCATGCAGGCCGTCAGTGGCGCGCTCAACTGAAAAAGCAGTGAATACCGTCTGAACCGCCGAAAAGCGAGACTTGATTTTAAGTCGGCTTTTCGGCTTTTGTTTTGGAAAAAAGACGCCGCCATAAGAGAACTGAATTTTTTGGGAGCGCGTTCAGAACGATGGTTCCATACAATCCGCAGACGAAGGTGCAGACGAGAAAAAGGGAAGGTTCGGACGTCTCTTTTGTGGTGCTATACTTCAAACCATGAACGAAAATGAATCGCGCCGTCTTTTTCTGGACGGCATGAAAACTTCGATTCCCATTGCACTTGGCTACTTCGCAGTCAGCTGCGCCTACGGCATGGCCGCTATTATTCAGGGAATGACCGTAAACGAGGCGGCGGTTACTTCGCTGACCAATCTGACGAGTGCCGGGCAGTTTGCGGGAACGACGCTGATCTGCGCGGGCGCCAGTCTGTTCGAACTCATTCTCACCGAGCTGATCATTAACGCGCGCTATTTTCTGATGGCGATTTCGCTGGCACAGAAATGCGGCGGATCGGTGCCTCTTGGCAAACGTCTGCTCATGGCATACGGTATTACCGATGAAATTTATGCGGCGGCCATTTCCAAAAAAGGAAAGCTGTCCTTTGTCTGGTTCATGGGGCTGGTCGTCTTGCCGGTCATTGGCTGGACCGCGGGAACGATTGCCGGCGGACTGGCGAGCAGCCTGCTTCCTCAAAATCTGGTCAATGCGCTGGGACTGGCGATGTACGGCATGTTTATCGCCATTTTTGTACCGGCTGCCCGCAGGGAAAAAGCCGTAGCAATCTGTGTCCTGCTTTCCATTGCGCTCAGCTGTCTGTTTGCCTGGACGCCAGGTCTGAAAGAACTGTCCAACGGCTATGTGATCGTAATTGTGACCGTTCTGGCTTCCGCCTTCTGTGCCTGGAAGTTTCCAAGGAAGGAGGACGAACCGCAATGAGTACGGCCGAAATGTATACCGGCATCGCGGTCATGGCACTGGTGACGTATGTCATTCGCATGATTCCGATGGCCCTGTTTTCCAGGCCGATTCGATCGCGCTTCTTTCAGTCCTTTCTCTACTACGTACCGTACGCCGTCCTTTCGGCGATGACCTTTCCCGGCGTTTTTGCGGGTTCGCTTTCGACTGCCGTCTGCTCGATCGGTGTACTGGCCGCAGTCATCAGCGCCTGGTTTGGCGGCAGCCTGCTTCAGGTGGCCTGCGCCGCAGCGGGCGCAGCCTGGATTGCGGGACTCGTTCCCGGTCTTTAATAATTCAGCTGGAGAGATCCAGACTGCCGGATCTGGATGGAATCGCCTGCAGAAATGGATGCTGAAAAGCGATCGAAATTGAGACAGAAAAGGCGAAGGCTTACGCGGCTTCTTCCCTGTGGGAAGAAGCATCTGGCGTAAGGTCCTTCGCCTTTATGTGTTTTGTTCTGGGTTGTTCTGGGGAATATTTTGAAGTTCTTACTGGTTTTGCGCCCGGTTCATGGTGCGCTTCTGCGCTTCGGGAAGGAAATGGACCATGATGAAGCGGTCATACAGCCAGTAAAACAGCATCGCAAACAGAACGCCGGCAATCGTCAGTCCAATACGCAGAATGACCGCGTCTTTCAGGCCGTACAGTCCGGCCGCCAGCGACAGGGCACCAAAGCAGTTGAGCATCGTCTTGTGACGGTATTCTGAACACAGGCCCAGACACAGACCGCCGACCGGACCGAGCAGCGGATACAGCTGGGGCGGAAGAATTTTATAGACGACATAAAACAGCAGGGAACCGGCGATGACGCCAAGAATCCGGTCGCGCTTCTTTTCGTGAATGCGGTCTTCAATCTGCGCATCCGAAAGCAGGGAGCCGCACGCAAAGCCGGCCCACATGTAGCGCGGAACGACAAAGAGCGAAAAGATTGTCAGAAGCAGGCTGACACCCAGCGTCAGACGCAGCTGCCACTGGCACTTGTAGTTGTACAAAGTGAATTCATGAAAGACCATGCCAAGCGTCCGGTCCGGATTGGCGTTTCGATGATTGCGCCACAGCACGATTGCACAAAGGACATAGCCCACAACCGTCATTTCCAGACGGCCGATCAGATCTTGTCCATACACCGGATTGCCGCAAAGAAAAATGTAGGCAAAGGAATACAGGCCGCCGTTTCCAAGCGACGGATTTTCGCACGTCAGGGCGATGATCAGAAGCAGGGCGCAAAAATGAATGACAAACGTCAGCAGAGGACTGGGGCTGAGCGAAGCGAGAATCGGCGCGCCAAAAAGCAGGGCGAACGCGACAAACATCGCAAACAGGGAATCCTTGATCCGGTAGCCGAAGCCGACAAACCGGCTCGCCAGTAAAATGCAGAAAATGGAGACCGCCATGGAACTGTTGGCCGAACCGAAGAGTGCCGTCATAAGACCGATAAAGGCGATCGCAAAGACAACGATCAGAAGCGAACGGACAAACATAGCCAGACGCCATCGGCGCTTCTCTTCGGGCGCGTCCGTTTTCGCGATCATGGCGCGGATCGCGGCCGGATCATATTGAATCATCTGATAAAAGGTCATGGAAGCCTCCTTTTCTCAAAAGGGCATCGAGAACGTTCCAGAAGGCAGCCATTGAATACACGTTGAATACAAAGGTATGGAATCGGTATGAAAAGAATGTACATTCTGGATACGTTCATCGTTCCGTTTCATTGTAAAACCACGGTAATAAAAATCGAAAAGGGATACCCGAACGAGAATGGACGGCGTAAAAGGGGGCGAGTGGAAACGGGTCAAATCGGGCTTGGTCATTCCAATCGACAGCCCTCCCCGTATAATGGAGGAAACAAAAGGAGCTTTTATTTATGGTAAAAAAAGACCACCTAGCATATTTGAAAGTACTGATCAGCACGTGTCTGATGGTCGGTGCGAGCATCGGTCTGTGCTTTTATTCCGCCGGTGCGTTTTACAGCCCGCTTTCCGGCGGCCTGGGCATTTCCCTGGGTCAGGCTTCGGCCTCGACGACCTGGATGCTCGTATTCATGGCGCTCAGCGCCCTGGCCGTCCCGTTTCTGCTGCGCAAGCTGCGGCTTCTGGACCTGCTTTTGATCGGTACCGCGCTTTGTGCCGGATCGGTTCTGATGATTGCCTTTTCCGTGAACGTGGCCTGGGTTTACATTTTCAGCGCCATTACCGGAATCGGCGCCGCGCTGATCGGCATGGTTCCGGCAAGTACGATCGTCCAGAACTGGTTTGTGAAGCATCGCGCCGGAGCGACATCGATCGCGCTGGCGGGATCGGCACTCGTGGCGGCGCTGTTTTCTTCCGTGTTCAGCTTTTCCATTTCCATGTTTGGCTGGCGCATGGGCTTCGTTCTGGAAGCTGTCCTCATTCTGGTGCTTATGCTTCCGGCGCTGCTCTGGAAAATTGATCTGACGCCGGCGCAGGCGGGCATGCAGCCGTATGGACATGAACACGGCATTCCCGCAGAACCGGATGCGCGCAAGCTGTCCAACTCGGTTTTGTGGACATTCGCGCTGATCGCGATTCTGTCCGCCATTCTGATCGGTCTGCCGATGCACTTCTCTTCGCTGGCCGCCTCCATTGGCCGCACCACTTTGCTGGGGGCGTCGATGCTGACGTATGCGATGCTTGGAAACCTCGTTTTCAAGCTGGTCGGCGGCTGGCTGTCCAACCGTCTGCAGCCGGTATGGACGATCGCCATTCTCGATCTCTGCTCGCTGATCGCTTCGATCGGCATTCTGATCTGCATTCTCAGCGGCGCAAGCGACGCCCTGTCCTGGCTGGCGTTCTTCCTTGGAAGCGTCTTTGCGTTAAGTGAACTTTCTCTGCCGCTGCTCGTTTCCGCCAATGCGGCACGCCGTCACTTCTCCGCGTTTTACGCCGTGCTCAACTGCCTTTCGACGATGACGACGGCTCTGTCGATCATGGTGATCGGCTACATGTATGACGGCCTGCACAGCTACGTATGGATGTACGTTCTGGCCATTGCAGCGGAAGTCCTGATTCTCTTCCTGCTCTGGCTGCTCATCCGCAGCGCGAAAAACGACGATCTGGTCACCAATGCGACAACCCGCTCGCTCGTTCTGAAACTGCGTGACTGGGAAAACAAATACCGCAGCGAACGTTCCCGCAAAGCGCAGGAACGCCGCCGCAAGGAAGAAGAACAGAAAGCGTATGACGAAGAAATGAAGCGTCAGGATACGCCATCCGCCATGCGCGCGCATGTCGTGGCTTCTTCCATTGTCGTACCGCCCGAAAAGGAAACGGAAAAAGAAAACGCCCTCGAAGCCGAGCACGAAGCGAAAGAAGCTGCTGAAGTGAACCCGTTTGAAGAACCGGCCGACGCCAAAGAAAACAAACCGGTCGATGCCGAATACGTGGAACACGAAGGCGCAGCGCCGGACGAACATTCGCATACGGAAGACGAGGAAAAATCCAAACCGTCCGCCAAACCGGCAGACGAAAACGCTTCGGATCCCGCTACAGAGGAAAACGCAGCGCCTGCTGACGCTTCCAGATCCGAAGACGAAAAGAAAGACTAAGATTTCTCCGTTTTTAGTGGGGTAAGCGAAGACGAAGCGACTTTTCGTTCTTCTTTACCAAGCAAAACGTTTTAGAAAAAACAACAACGCCCTGGCTTGCCGCAAAGCCAGGGCGTTTTCAATTTCTGCAGTTCGGGTTACGCGAGGTAAACCCCTTCGGCAGAGGAAAAGCGATCCGCTTCCGGGATACGTTTGCCCGGACATGCGGATCGCTTTGTTATTTTGCGTATTATTTCGTAAGCGTCAAATAAAAGACGGGTATTTTCTCGACCGCCTCCTTGGGATAATT
>NZ_CAPAEZ010000001.1:0-81858 GCF_948576815.1 uncultured Allobaculum sp. | reverse complement strand
AACTAGAAAGGCAAGGCACTGCTCACTTGTGAAGCTTAAGTGAACAGCATTGCACCCGAACCTTTAAAAAATATAAAAAATGACTGATAGTCAATTTTTAGGCATAGGGAATAAAGTGTCTGAAAGGGATACGGGCGTAAATATTGACCGATGGTCAAAAACTGAATAGGATGGGTGATGTGAAAGGAAACCAGTGAAAAACAGGTACTTACGGTTATGGAAAAGTGTTCAAAATTTATTGTTAAATACCGGAATATTATCTTGCTTGTAGCTACGCTTCTGCTGATTCCTTCGGTTATTGGATATATGAATACGCGTGTTAACTACGATATTCTGACATATCTTCCAAAGGATTCCCCCTCGATTGTGGCGCAGGATGTGCTGAGCGACGATTTCAACCTGGCGGGTACGGCGATGGTCGTTGTAGACGACATGCCGGACAAGGATGTGGCCAGGCTGGAAGAGCAGATTTCTCAGATCGACGGCGTCGATACGACGCTCTCCAAGACAGATGTCGTGGATGCCCAGATTCCGGCAGATGTTCTTCCTTCTTCGCTGACGGATGCCATCTATTCGGACGGATCGACGATGATCATCGTCACGTTCAAGGATGCGGCGGCCAGCGATTCCACGATGAATGCGATCGAGGAAATTAAAAAGCTCTGCAGCGACAACGTGCATGTCGCCGGTTTTTCCGCTATTACAGCGGATACGAAAGCGATGGTGGATCGGGAAACGCCGATTTATTCCGCCATTGCGGTTCTTCTGGTTTTAATTGTTCTTTCGCTCGGACTGAAGTCCTGGCTGGCGCCATTGATCTTCATTCTGGGCATGGTTTATCCAATTCTATACAACATGGGAACCAATATTTTCCTTGGCGAGATTTCCTACGTCACCAAGGCGCTGAGCATGATTCTGCTGCTGGCCGTTTCCATGGACTACTCCATCTTCCTGCTGCACCGCTATCAGGAAGAGAAAAATAAAGGCGATTCCAAGGAAGACGCCATGGCCCGGGCCATTCATGCGACATGGCTTTCCATTACCAGCTCTTCCATTACGACAATCGCCGGCTTCCTTGCTCTGCTGGTCATGCAGCTGACGCTTGGACGCGATATCGGTATCGTCATGGCCAAAGGCGTTCTGTTCGCCGTGCTGTGTACGATTCTGGTTCTGCCTTCTCTGCTGATGTTCTTTGACCCATGGATTGAAAAATGGCAGCATCCGGTTCTGATCCGTCCGCTGCCGAAATTCTCCGACTGGGTTGTCGAGCATCGCAAAGCAATTCTGGTTGTCTTTGCCCTGCTGTTTGTTCCGGCCTTATGGTGCAACTCCCATACGGCACAGTATTACGACCTGGCTGCTTCTCTTCCTGCCGATCTTCCGGCGGTTGAGGGCACCAACGAACTGAAAGATAAATTCGATATGACGACTTCGCATTTCATCATGGTCGATCAGGATCTCTCCGCGTCCAAGACGCGTCAGATGGTCGATGAAATCGAAAACCTCGATGGAATTACGAGCGTAGTCGCCTATGAAAAGTTTGCCGGACCGATGATTCCTTCGGAACTTGAACCGGATGCCATCCGGGATGTACTCGAAGCCAACGGCCGCAAGCTGATTCTCGTCAATACGTCCTATCGTTCAGCTACCGATGAGCTGAACAATCAGATTGAAGATCTGTATTCCATTACACAGAAATACGATCCGAACGCGCTGATCGCCGGCGAGGGCAACATGACGCGCGATCTGATCAAGGTTACCGACATCGACTTCAAGATGGTCAACCTTGTTTCCATCCTCGCTATCTTCATTATTATTGCCCTTACCTTTAAATCGGTATCGCTGCCAATCCTGCTCGTGCTCTGTATTGAATTTGCGATTTTCGTCAACATGGGCATTCCGTATCTGACACATACCGAACTGCCGTTCATCGCCGGCATCGTTATCGGCACCATTCAGCTGGGTGCCTGCATCGACTACGCCATCCTGATAACGTCCAGATTCCGTGAAGAGCTCGCTGCGCATCAGCCGCCAAAAGAAGCCATTACGACGGCGATCACCCAGACGATGCCTTCCATTATTACTTCCGGTATGTCCTTCTTTGCGGCCTGCTCGGGCGTAAGCCTGATTGCCCGCATGGACCTGATCAAATCGCTGTGCACCCTGCTTGGCCGCGGCGCCCTGATCAGTGTCATCGTCATTCTGACGGTTCTGCCGGCTCTGCTTCTTACGTGCAACAAGTTCATCACCAGAACCACAAAAGGCTGGCCGAAAGCTGCACCGGAAGAAGACGCATCGAATTCGGATGCCAAAGCCGAAACTGCCCAAACGGTAAACACACAGGATTCCAAAACTGCTGCACAGACAGTGAATGACGTGAATTCAGAAAACCAGCCGCATTCTCCAGCCGGTTTTCGACTGGACCAGCAGACCGGTCTGGCTTAGAAAATCCGCAGATTTTCCATCTTATCCTCATCTGTTCTATACAGGCAGGCTGCCCGCAGTAAAAAAGCAGCGTGTCCCCATGGCGCAGGCTTCCCATTGCCTGGCCGACAAGAATCAGCCTCCAGAACCATTTCCCGTTTGAAGGACCGAACGGGAAACGGACAGCGGAGGGAAAGGAATGCTATTTCGAATATGAAAAACTCAATTCAGAAACTCGGAGCCGCTCTGTTAAGCAGCGCTCTGTCTCTTTCCGCACTTCCTGTTAGCGTACTGGCCAGGGAAGCGGAACCTTCCAACGCCAGCCGCACGATCCTTCAGGAAGAAAGTGCAAAATCCAAAAAGGATGCGAAAGACACCACAAAAACCGAAACGGTTTACTCGTTCCTGGATGAAAACGGCAATATTTCCAAAACGATCGTTACGTCCTGGCTGCACAATCCAAACGGACTCGGCGAGATCAGCGAAAATCTGAAACTGAGCGACGTACAGGATCTGAAAGAAGACAACAAGCCGACCGTTTCCGGCGACGTCTACACATGGAACGTAAACGGCAACGATCTTTACTATCAGGGTACGTCCAGGGAAAAACTGCCGGTACAGATCAAAGTTACCTACAGCCTGGACGGAAAAACGATGACGGCCGAACAGCTCAAAGGCAAAAGCGGTCATCTGAAAATGAACGTGGAATTCGTTAACGATCAGAAGAAAACCGTTAATCTCAACGGAAAGAACGTCATCATTCATCCGCTCTTTGCAGCGGGCGGTCTGATGGATCTCGACGGCAAGATCTTCTCCAATATTTCCTGCGAACAGGGCGAGACCATTAATGACGGCGAACGCGAATTCCTGATGTTCGCTGCACTGCCTGGATTAACCGAAACAATGGACAGCGCCGGCCTTTCTTCCTTTACCGATAAGCTTGGCGCCAGTGATGATGTGACGATCGAAGCCGATGTAAAAGACTTTGAAGTGCCGCAGATGTATTTCGGTGCAACCAATGAAATCCAGCTTTCCGAACTGAGCGATATGGACGATCTGAGCGAACTCACTTCGAAACTGCAGCCGCTCTTTGACGGCGCTGACCAGCTGGTGGACGGCGCAGCCAAACTGAGCGACGGTGCCGATCAGCTGCTGGACGGAACAAACTCCCTCACCGACGGCATGGGCGCTTTGAAAGACGGTTCCGGAAAACTGCATGACGGTTCTTCCCAGCTGAAAGACGGAACTGCAGCCACACAGGATGGCACCGCGGATCTCGAAGCCGGCGCGAAACGTCTGGCGGAAGGAACCGATGCTCTTGTTTCTGGTTCCAGCAAGCTGACCGCCGGAACTGCACAGCTCGAAAGCGGTGCAAAATCTGCCCAGGACGGCGTCAACAAGCTGTCCAAAGGCAGCGACGATCTGGCTGCCGGAACCGAACAGCTGGAAAGCGGATCGAAATCTCTGAGCGACGGTACGTCTCAGTTCAAGACAAAAGTTGATGCCCTTACCGGCCGGGACGGCCAGCTGTATCAGCTCGGCAATTCCTTCCTCGCTTTGAACAACGGCATGAAGAGCGCAAAATCCGGCGTATCGGAATTTACGAAAGCCGCTTCCGATAAGAGCGGTGAAGCCGCCGATGGCGCAGCGTCCTTCAAGACCCAGTTTGATCAGGGCGTGCAGTCTTTGCAGACTGGAGCCGATCAGGCCAAGGATGGTTCCAAACAGATTTCCGATGGTCTGAGCGCTCTGAATACTCAGATTTCCGGGATGGATCCGGCCAAGCTGTCCACACTGAGCACCCAGCTTTCCGGCGCTCTGACGACTCTGCAGGGTCAGAAGACGACGCTTGCGAACGATTTGCAGACGCTCAATACGATGAAGACCGCACTGAATAGTGCAAGCGCCAATGTCGGAACGCTTTCTTCGGGTATTCGTACGGACGTCAATACAATCAACCAGGGCGTAACCTCGGCGAACGCGCAGATTCAGGCAGCTAACAAGGAAATTGCCGATCGCAATACGAAACTTGCGGCGGTTTCCAACGCCAAAACCGGTGCGTCCAATGCGATCACCGCAGCACAGACCGCCAACAGTCAGGCCGCCACATCCGTATCGACTGCCTCTTCGCAGGTTGAAGCCGCACGTCAGGCGATTGCCGCTGCCGCTGCATCCACAACCGATGAAGCGACCAGGGCTGCCCTGAATGCCATTTCTCTGCCGCAGCTCTCCGGTGCGCTGACCAGCGTACAGGCTGCCGGAAGCAGTCTGGCCACCGCCAAGACTTCGGTAGACGATCTGCCGGCTTCGATTGCTCCGCTGCAGACGGCAATTACACCGATTTCCACAGCCAATGTGGAAAGTCTTTCCCAGAAACTCAGCCAGATTTCCACGATCTCCACTTCACTCGATGGAGCCGTCCAGCAGCTGACCAGCCTGGATCACGATATCGATACAGCCATTACCGCACTGACCGGCGTACAGAATGGTCTGAACCAGATCAGCGCCAGCGAGGATTTCACTAACCTGAGCGCTTCGCTGACGAAACTCCAGCAGGCAACCGACAAGTTAAGTACCGCTGCCTCCCAGCTGCATACCGGCATCTCCACACTCGATGACGGTGTCGGCGAACTGACAACGAAGACGGATGACGGCATTGACCAGCTCGAAAGCGGTCTGCGCACATTAAGCCAGACGCTGTCCACAAAAGCCGACGACCTGAATAAGGGTATGGATCAGCTTGCGGATTCGACCCAGAAACTGGCCGACAGCCGCACGACACTCATTGATGCCGCCACATCGCTGAGCACCGCTGCCGCGTCCATGAATGACGGCGCAGCCAAACTCGCCAGCGGCGCTTCGAGCGTCAATGCCGGTGCCAAGGCGCTGCAGGCCGGTCATCTGGAACTGATCAACGGCGTAACCGTATTAAGCAAGGGCGCGTCGGATGTACACAGCGGCATGAACGATCTGAACGCTGGTATCGTCCAGACGCACGACGGCGCTTCCCGTCTCTACGCCGGATCGAGCGCTCTGCATGCAGGCGCTGTACAGCTGAATCAGGGAGCCAGTCAGCTGTATGACGGAGCAAGCCAGCTTGATGACGGCATCACCCAGGCGCAGGATGGCGCCGCACAACTCAAGGATGGCGCAAGCCAGCTTGATGACGGTGCGCGTCAGCTGAAAGACGGAACCGTCAAACTCAATGACGAAGGCATGAGCCAGCTGAAAAAAGCTCTGAACTGGGGCGAAGAAGAAATCGCCATGTTCAAGGACCTCTGCAATGAAACGATCCGTTTCAACGAAGAGTACTCCACCTTCGCCGGTGCACCGGAAGGTGCCAAGACTTCGGTTCGCTACATCTTCAAAGTCGAAACCCCGGACACCAGGAAGTCGGACAATAAGAAATCGGAAGACAAGAAAGCCGACGATTCAAAAGCTGACTCCAGCGAAAGCGAAAGCAGCGAAAAGTAAGGAACGAAGAAACGCTCGATGAAAATCGATGCGAACCCGTTTCGTTCATAAATTCTGAACGACAGAACTCTGTCCAGGCACAATAGGCTGATCCAGCCTGAGGGAACTTCAGAACCCTCAGAAGGATCAGCCTTTTTTTCGGCCGCTTTCCAAAATGAAATCCGTTTTGCGAATAAGTACAGCACAGAACGAGAAAAACGGCACAGGCGTATCGCTCGGTAACCGGACTTGAAAGAGGCAGGACCGCCGCTTTTCCAGGCGGGAGCGGCTCTCGAAAAAAGCGCAAAAAGGCCTTTATATACAACTAAGATAAGAAATTGACCCGATCCGATACTTGAGAAAAAAGAGTCGGAAAGGACGGCGAGAAAACAGAACTGACATTATGCGAACCGCATTTTTATATGGTCAGTTGAAAAGAAAGACGGACACCGATCGGGTAGTATGGCACTAGAAAACTGCAATATAGTGATCGACATATTTACCGGACGCATAACGAAGGAAACTTCACAGCCCGGCAACATAGAATAAGGAGATTGTGCATGAAACGAAAACATATTTATCCGATTCCCCCAGCCTATGGGTCAACGCGTCCAAAACTTGGACATCGTCTTGGCGCCTGGGTATTAAGCCTGACGATGGCGTTTTCCTTTCTTTCGCCGACAGCCATGCTGGCAAAGGAAAAGCCGGATTTTACCGACGCACCAAACGGTACAGTAACTGTCGAGGACGACTCGGTTCGCTACGCGTTTGATTCGACGCAGATTCAAAACGATGCTGCATCGGAAGAAGAGGCAGAACCAGAAAACGAACAGCCGCTCGATCCGGTGTACAAGGAAGATCCAAGCGGACCGGACGGTTCGGATATTCTTCCCGAATACAACGAAGATTCTCCCGAAACCCGTACCCGCGTTATGGATACGACCCGCATGCCGTACAGCGCCATCTGCAAGCTTCGTCTGGAATTTGTAGACCAGAACGATGAACACCGCTATTACGTCGGTACCGGCTTTGTCATTGGTCCAAATACGGTTCTGACGTGCGGCCACTGTATTTACGATGTGGAACACGGCTACGGCTGGATCCAAAGCATTCATATCACCCCGGGTGCCACCGATTATTCCGCACCGTTTGGCGCGTGGACGAGTGAAGATGTTGAATATTTCGAAGTCGATAAAGGCTGGCTGAACGACGCGCACGAAGCCAACGACGTGGCACTGATTGTACTCAACGACGACATTGCCGCCAAAACCGGCAAGCTTCCGCTTTCGATTGACGGCGCCAAGGCCCAGCGGCTGCATCTGAGCGGCTATCCGGCGGAATACAATCACGAAAACGACATTTCTACCCAGTACGAAAGCTGGGGCAGCGATGTGGAAGTGTTTGACCGCATTCTGGAATCCAACACGTACGGCAGCGGCGGCCAGAGCGGATCGCCGATGCTGAACGAAAACGGCGAAGTCGTTTCTCTGTTTGCCTACGTCTATGGGTACCGTGACCGTTCCGGCGGACCTCTGATGGACCGTGAACGTCTCGTCTGGATCGCGCAGAACTCGCGTGTACCGGATCCGGTCTTCCGTCTGTATAACCCGAATTCCGGCGAACATTTCTACACGCTGAATCTGCAGGAAGCCAATTACCTCGATCGGGCCGGCTGGAATGCAGAAGGTCTGGCCTGGTCTTCCTGCGACGAAGACAACGCGATTCCGGTCTTCCGTCTGTATAACCCGAATACCGGCGATCATCACTACACCATCGATGAGAAGGAATACAACGCGCTGCAGGGCTTTGGCTGGCGCGCAGAAGGCGAATCCTGGAAAGCTGCACTGGAACATTATGAACATCCGGTTTATCGTCTCTATAACCCGAATGCCGAAACCGGCAGCCATCATTTCACTCTCAGTGAAGATGAACGCGATAATCTGATTTACTACGGCTGGAAATACGAAGGCATCGCCTTCTACGCTGATTAATCCCGAAACTGTCCCTTGCGGACAGTTTTTTATGGGCTCCCTTTTCCAGAGCGGAAACGATGAAGGTTCAAAAAGGAGACAGAATGGAACGAAGGAAAATCTCTGCTAAAGAAGAAGCAGAGGATTACAATGAAAAACGTCTGTAACCAGTATGTAAGATAGTGAAGCAAGGCTTCACTCATCCGCATAAGCCGCAAAGCCATTCCGGTTTAAATGGGCGGGACACCGCCCGGCAGGTACAGACCGAAGGCGGCTGGCCAAAACCGCCCAACCCAGGCCAAAACAAAGACAAAACGGTGCGAAACAAAGCCAGAAGAAAACCAGCCAGCGGTAGCCAGCCCGGATGGAGGAGGGAACAGAAATGAATATTCGAAGAGCGGATCTTCACGATCTTGACGTCATTGACAGCCTGCTCAGTCAGGTTCTGGAAGTACACCATCAGGCGCGCCCGGATCTCTTTAAGACCGGCGCCCGCAAATACACCGACGAACAGCTCGAAACGATTCTTCGCGAGGAAAAGACACCGGTCTTTGTTTACGAAGATGAAGAAGGACAGGTTCGCGGCTATGCGTTCTGCATTTTTCAGGAGCATCCCAACGACAATATCCTCACGCCGATCAAAACGCTCTATATCGACGATCTCTGCGTCGATCAGAACATCCGCCATCAGCACATCGGCCGTCATCTGTATGAATACGTCTGCGACTTCGCACGAAAGAGCGGCTGTTATAACGTGACGCTCAACGTATGGGCAGACAATACTTCGGCCCTTCACTTTTATGAGTCGCTCAATCTCAAGCCGCAGAAAATCGGCATGGAAAAGATTCTCGAGTACCCGTCCGAGAGGGAAAATCGCGAATAAAATCGCATAGATCGCTGCAGATTCATGCAGATTCGCACAAATCCGCAGATTCACGGAGATTCAGCAGATCGACAGAGATCCGCACATCATCCGGTGAGACCTCAAAGAGGACATAGGAAAATCGCCCGCAAGGAGAAACGCTTTGTTTCTTTCTGCGGGCGATTTTCCTATGCATGGATTTTGAAACGGGGACAGCAGAGGAGGACAGGAGCGGGAAAACGGAGGATGACTCTATATCCTGGGATCCTGACTGTTCTATTTGGATTCGGTGTCTGTATCTTCCGGCAGACGCTTGATGGAAAAGGAGGCCTGATCGGAATTGTTCTGGATCTGGTGGACCTGAAAGCCGTTTTCTGCAATCTGCTGGCTGCGGCGATCGCGGCGATGGAACGAGGCGCGATCGTTTCGGGAAGCGGAAGCTTTCAGAATGGAGCGGGCCAGACGGTCGGCTTCTTTAGGATCCACATCTTCCAGACCGGATTCTTCCGAGCTGCTCTCTTCGTGAGCCGGCGCAGTTCTTCGTTCCGGAGAAGGGGCCGCCTTGCGCTCGATCGAAGAAGCTGCGGATTCTGAAGGAGCAGAAGAGGGTGAAGAGGCAGTCGGTTCAGAAGACGTCGCCTGTGTGTCTGCAGAGGACGAGGAAGGAGCCAAATGAATATGGGCATCTTCAGCGGGAAGGACCGGTTCAGCCGGTTCGTTTTCGTTCGTGTCCGTCGGTACAGACGCTTCCCTCGGCTGTTTGGTCTGCGCGGCTGCGTCTGGTTCGTTTGCGGCAGCATCTGGTTCGAGTTCTTCCTGTTCAGAAACCGATTCCTTCTCATCGTCGCGTTCTGCCGGGATCGCATCGTCCTGTGTATCGGCTGTGAAAGTTTCTTCTGCTTTTGCCGGCGTTTCTTTCGGACTTTCGTCGGGATTCTCGTCCTCGGCTTTGTGCGCTTCAGATTTCGCATCGTCTGCATGTTCCAAAGAAGCATCCGATCGGTTGGATCCTTCGTCTGCCGGTGCGGTTTCGCCAGCCGGCGTTGCAGGGGCGGAAGGGGTCAGGACAATGTCCTTGGCCATCTGGTTTCTGGTCCACAGTTTCGCGCCGAAAAAGGAAAGAATTTCCAGAAGCAGAAGGATGACGGATTCGATCTGAATGACCGGCAGTTCCAGCATGAATACGGAAAGCGCGCCGACTACATTCAGAAGCATCAGTCCTGCGCCGCATTTGCGCAGGGCGTCTCCATAAATTTCCTGAGCGCGAATCCAGCGCTTTGTGCCCGGTTCAAGATCCGGGCTCGAATAGCCGGAAAGACTGTCATACTCTTTCGCCTTTAAAAAGCCGAGAATCTGGGTGCCTTTCAGAAAAATAAAAAAGGAAAGCAGAAAGTTGCAGAGAAAATACAGAATATTCATGGTGACTCCTTATCGTGTACAGATACTGTTGAACAGCGGGCGGGAAAGAAACCGGGCCGTTTTTTAAGATTCCCGTGGTCGGACAGGCTTTGAAAATCAAAAAAATCCCAGACTGGCCGCGTTATGGGTGCATATCCAAAATACCGGAAAAGAATAGTAAAGTTTTTAATAAGCCTCGGTTTTCCAGACGGCCGATGGATGAAAAGAAATTGAGCGGCCGGTATAATTCAGATTACAGGTTTATTTCCGGTTTCCGGGCGATTTGAGCGAACGGCACGATCGGCGGGAAACCGTTTTATTCAGGAAAGGGAAACGATATGTCAGATAATTCGGGTAAAGATCTGCTCCCCATGCTTCTGCCCATGGCGCTGGCCTTTGTTCTGCATCTGGGGTTCATTTTCAAACTCCTTTTTATTATTCCAGTCATTTACTATGTCGGCCATTTTTTAGGTCAGGCCAGAACGCGAACGGAGTACGTTTCCCCGCAAAAGCCGCAAAACAGCGAGTATAACGAGGCGATGTTCGGCTATTCGCATCCGGTCGTCATGCCGTATGCCTTTTATTATCTGGAAGGGCTGATGATGTATCTCTATTCCTTCCTTCTGTTTTTCGCACCAGGCATCAGCCGCTATTTTTCCAACTGGGGCTCGGTCTACCTGGGCATGGGGGCACTGAAAGCCGGTCCGCGTACATATTCTTCTCCTGCGAATTCTTCGCAAAGCCATGCGTCCCGTACACAGGCGCGGCCGTCTCAAAAGCCGCCCATTCCGAAAAAGCTGCCGATTCCCAATGTGAAAGACACACGTGCTTCCAGCGGAAGCGGGCAACTTTTCCCACGACCGGAGAAAAAGGCCCGGCCAGTCGTTGACGAGGCCAAGGAGACGCAGCGCGCGATCGAGCGCAATCTGCTGACACAGATCGAAAACAACGACCGGGAACTGCACCGCATCAAGGACAATTCCGAGGCCATTCTCGAAAACATTTTTGGTGGAAGCAAACTGTCGATTGCCCGTTTCACAGCTGGACTGGATGAAGCGATCGCCATGTCTCAGAACAATCTCGAACAGGCCAGACAGTATGTGAAGATTGGTCATAACATGGACATTTTGCGCAAATACTATGAACGTTCCGTCCAGATCAATAAGAAAGCCGCCGATCTGCTCGATTCGCTCGTTACCCATCAGCAGGCGGAAAACGATGACGATTTCGAAGAAATGACCCGCCGCCTCGACGAACTGCAGGATTCCATCAAGTACTACGAACTGCACTGATTAGAAAATCCAGATTCGAAAGAGAGGACAGAGTCATACGATTTACCCCTTGAATTGCCAGGCCGGAGCATACGCTCCGGCTTTTTTGCGGCAAAAAGTGTGAAAAGGGAAGATACGAATGGAAGAAAGAACGACAGAGGCCAAAAGGCAAGAACGTATCTTCCGAAAAACATGATAAAAACATACAAAGCGAGCAAGAACAACGTTCAGATGACGGAGACAGGCGTCTTTGTGTGGCGATCAGAGGATCACGTATTATTATTTTTGTTGGTGAATTTGAACATCGAACACGGATCGGCTGTTCTGTTTCGATGTTTTTCATTTTCCGACAAGGGAAAAGGAGATAGTTTTTATGCAATCCATTAAAAATGGGTGTCTGAAGCTCGTTCGAGGCTACAACCGCACCAGTCTGATTCTTCGCATTCTGATTGGTCTGGTGATTGGCGTCATACTGGCTTTGCTGGTGCCAGGCTGGACCTGGATTGGCGAATTTGGAAATCTGTTTGTCGGCGCGCTGAAAGGCGTGGCGCCGATTCTGGTTTTTGTTCTTGTCGCAAGTGCGCTTGCGCAAAATTCTTCCCGGCTTGACCGCCGGTTTGGTACTGTCATCTGGCTGTACATGCTGACGACATTTTTAGCCGCTGTACTGGCGGTGCTGGCGTCCCGCCTGTTTCCGCAGACCATCGTTCTGCCCGAAGCGGCGAGCGTGTCCACGATTCCGCAGGGCCTCGATGAAGTCATGCATACCCTGCTGGCCAATATCGTTTCCAACCCGATCCAGTCGATCGCGGACGGCAACTATATCGGCATTCTGTTTTATGCGGTTCTCTTTGGTCTGGCGATGAAAGCCTGCGCTTCGGACAATACGAAGAAGTTCATGAACGATGTGGCGGAAGCCGTCAGCAAGATCGTTCGCTGGGTAATCAACCTGGCGCCCTTTGGCATCATGGGTCTGATTTACACGACTGTATCGACAAGCGGTCTGTCCATCTTTACCGATTACGGAAAGCTGCTGCTTCTGCTCGTCGGCACGATGCTGTTCATGGCGCTCGTCGTTTCCCCGTTTGTGGTGTTCTGCTATCTGCACGTCAATCCATATCCGCTCGTGTTCAAGTGCCTGAAAGAATCCGGCATTCCGGCATTCTTTACCCGCAGTTCGGCTGCGAATATTCCAGTCAACATGGAACTGTGCAAGAAGATGGGTCTCGATAAGGATTTCTATTCCGTATCGATTCCGCTGGGCAGCACGATCAACATGGACGGCGCCGCGATCACGATTACGATCATGACACTCGCTGCCGCCAATACGCTGGGCATTCAGGTTTCCTTCCCGGCTGCGGTTCTGCTTTCGATGATGGCTGCGCTCGGAGCATGCGGCGCTTCGGGTATTGCCGGCGGATCTCTTCTGCTGATCCCGATGGCCTGCTCCCTGTTTGGCATTTCTCAGGATGTGGCCATGCAGGTCGTAGCGGTCGGCTTCATTATCGGTGTCGTTCAGGATTCGGTAGAAACCTGCCTGAACTCCGCCGGCGATGCCGTCTTTACCGCGACAGCGGAATTCATTCAGTGGAAAAAAGAAGGAAAACCGCTTCCGGAATTCCTTCGCAAGAAAAAAGCTTCCAGGTAATTCGAAGCTTTATGCAGAAAATTTCAGATAAAAACTGGCTGAGTCGGACGGATCCGCTCAGCCAGTTTTCATTAAATGGCGGAATTTGAAGCGCAGCGTATTTTCGGGAGATTCGTATTTTGGAACGCGTATAGAGCGTTTACTGGGTGTTTACAAATCGCTTAGGCACAAAGCCGCGTTTCATCACCCGTCTGCCAGGCTCCGTTCCAGAAGCCCATTTCAAAACGGGAACAGGTCTCGAAAATATTCTCGAGGGCATCGAGCCGCTCTTTGGAAAGCTCTCTGGTCAGATCGTCGAGCAGCGCGCAGAGGTCATCGTTTTCTTTGGCGTAATCGGCCGAGTCGTATTGCGCAAACCAGCTGCCGTACAGCGGATCGTTTAAGGCTTCGGGCTTTTCCTTGACGATTTCGTGCGCGATGTATTCGTAGCTGAGGGCGCAGGCGAGAATCGAAATTAAAATTTCTTCCTGTTTGCCTTCGAGACAGACTTTGAGCATGTAGGAGGTATAGCCAAGATTTTCCAGCGAAGGAACGGCACGTTCCAGATCCTGTTTCGAAATGCCGAGCGCTTCAAACGCGCCGCGGTGAACGTCGAGCTCGAAATTGTTGATCCGCTTCAGATAATGTTCGCAGACGGCGCGAAAGGCGGGGTCGGTGCCCTTAACCATACCCAGAAGGAAGCAGCGTCCATACTCTTTCAAATACAGATAGTCCTGCATCATGTAGCCGGTATAGCGATCGTGCGAGAGCGTCCCATTGGCCAGCTTTTGCAGAAACGGATGGCGCAGGTAATGGTTCCAGTACGGAATGGAATCGTTTAAAAGACGCGCGCTGAAGGAATCTTTCTTATGACGAAGCGCTTCAATCACTGGGCGGCTCCTTTCTTTACCATTTTGGATTTGCCAAGGCGCTCCAGCGTTTTGAGCGGCAGGGCGAGCATGACCAGCGTGCAAAGAAGGAACAGCGGGACCTTGCTGGTGAGGTGGTACGTCATGCTGTAAGCCCAGGGACCCCAGCCCGACCAGGCGTTCTGGGAAAAGAAGACAACACCGCTGGCCGCATGGCCCATGAACTTGATCGCAAACGCGAGCAGAAGGCCGGGAAGAATGCCCAGCTTCGTTTTCGCCGAAAACAGTCCTGCATAGCCCAGGCAGGAAAAGCACACCAGGTGTTCCACAAAAATCTGTGCCCAATGGACCGGCTGCCAGGTAGGAAGCAGTGCGATGGAAAGCAGACCGGTAATCCATCCGGAAAGAATGGCCAGCTTTGGATCAAAGCAGATGGCCAGAACCAGCAGCGGCACGGGCGAACACAGCGTGATCACCGCGCCGGTCGGCAGCGGAATGAAAATGGATTCCAGAATCAGGGTCAGCGCGATGCAGATCGCGCAGATCGAAATCGAAGACGTGGTCAGCTTTACGTCCTTAACCAGCCAGAGGCTGATTCCAAAATAGGCGATGAGACTGACGACAATAAGAATCTGCGTAAGCATCGTACCTAGACCTCCGGATCGTTTTCAGGAAGATCAAAAAAATCTTCGTGACCTTTAAAGGCATGGTTCATCGGTCCGGGACCGCTGCCCAGATTCAGGCCGTCGTCCAGTGCCCGGGTAATGTACGCTTTGGCTCTTCGTACGGACTGAGGCAGATTAAACCCTTTGGCCAGATTGGCTGCGATGGCGCTCGAAAGGGTACAGCCGGTGCCGTGCGTGTTTTCCGTCTGGACGCGTTCGCCTTCAAACCAGATCAGATTGCTTCCGTCGTAAAGCACGTCGTTGGCGTCTTCGACGCGATGACCGCCTTTGACAAGAACGGCGGTATGGAAGGTGCTGCCCAGATTGCGGGCGGCTTTTTCCATGTCGTCCCGGTTCTGAATGGAGAAGCCGCAGAGAACTTCGGCTTCGGGGATGTTTGGCGTGATCAGGGTGGCGTCCTGGATCAGATGCGTTTTAAGCGCCTCGATGGCGTCTGGATCAATGAGCAGACTGCCGCTGGTGGAAACCATGACGGGATCGACGACGGTTTTTACATCCGGAATTTCCTGAAGGGATAAAGCGACCGCTTCAATGGCAGGTGCACTGCCGACCATGCCGATTTTGACGGCGTCGGGTCGAATATCGTGAACGACCATTTCAATCTGTTCGCGGATAAATTCGGGAGTGACGGGGAAGATATTGCTGACGCCGGTTGTGTTCTGGGCCGTCAGAGACGTCATGGCCGCCATGGCGAAAACGCCATTGCACGTCATAGTCTTCAGATCGGCCTGAATGCCGGCGCCTCCGCTCGGATCGGATCCGGCGATGGATAATGCAGTATACATATTCGTATTCCTCTTTCTTTTGAGTTCTTTCATGCATTTTCTTTTGTTACGCGGCGCAAGGTGGTGCCCCCAATTCGTCGCGGCTGGATTTGGATTCGATCGAGAATTCGATCGTTACCAGCATTTTTTCTTTGCTGCTTCGTACAGCTTTTCCTGCGAATCTTTGTTTTTTACTGTGAATCTTTGTTTTGTCTGGCCGGACTTTGCCTGGCCTTATTTGGCTTTGCTCGCTTTGTTCAGACGCTTGCTTAGGCGTTCACGCAGATCTCCTGGGCTTTCTTTAAAAACGAGGGGACCGATGTCTGATCGTCCAGATGCGCGAAGACGCCAGAAGAAGACGCAAAGCCGGCAATGCCGGTATCCTTCAGGACGTCCACGTTGTTTTTGGCAAGCCCCCCAATGGCTACTGCAGGAATCGAAATGGCTTTGGTAATTTCACGCAGCGCCTGCGGTGTTAAAGGCTTCGTATCCGTTTTGGTCTGGGTCGGATAAATCGCCCCGGCTCCGATGTAATCGGCTCCATCGCGTTCTGCCTGTCGGGCCAGTACAACCGAAGGCGCGGTCACACCGATGATGAAATCCTCTCCAGCAATGGAGCGGGCCGCTTTGCAGGACCCGTCTTTCTGGCCGAGATGCACGCCGTCGGCATGAATTTTTAAAGCCAGCTCCAGATCATCGTTGATGATCAGCGGAATGCCGGATTCCTGGCATACGGCCAGGACCTGACGCGCTTCTTCTTCAAGCGCTGCACCGTTCAGCCGTTTTTCGCGCAGCTGAATCATCGTTGCGCCCTGAGCAATGGCTTCGCGTACGAGATCTGCCATCGTTTTGGACGGATTGTCCTGTACAAAGCGAAGATCGGTCAGGGCATACAGCTTCAGCTGCTTCCATAGGTCTTTTTCCAATACTTTTCCTCTCTTTCTATGTTCTTTTCCGGGAATGTGACTTCCCATCTTTCAGGCAAGTTTCGCAGATTGAGATGGCTTCCAAAGCGAATCCGATGAGCGGATCGGACTTGGATCGGATGGGATGGGGATCGGTCTGCGGTCATCGTTTTACGAGAGACTCATCGCATCCAGAAAACGGATCAGAAAATGCCCGCTGCCTTCCGCAGTCTGCAGGTTTTGTTCGGCAATCTGGGCCCAGGCTTTAAACCAGCCTAAAGCACACGCCGCAGCCTGTTCGGGCTGGTCGGACCATACGCCAAGAGCGGCTGCTAAAAAGGCGGTTAACATGCACCCGGTTCCGGATCGAGCGGCCATCCACGCTGAACCGCCCCGGGCGGCATACATACGGCGATCGGGTGTGAAGAGCCGGTCTTCCTTACCGGTACAGATCAGCAGACACGAATGGGCACTGGCGCAGTCGAGCAGCGCTTCGAGAAAGCGTCTGGAATCCCCGATGGCCTGCACCTCTTTGCTCTGTACATCGATGCTTCCGCTGCCGCCCATATGGCAGAGGCTGGCCAGTTCGGAAAGATTGCCTTTGATCAGCCAGGGATGGATTTCTGTAAGAAGCTCGAGTGCTTTTGCCTGACGGAAGGGCGATACGCCGATGCCGGTCAGATCGAGAACGATTGGAATGTTTGCATCCTTTGCGGCTTTTCCGCTTTTTCGAAGGACGTTCCATTTGTTTTCGGAAGGCATTCCAATCGATAAGGAGAGCGCCTGGCTGCTTCTGGTAATCTCCGCACATTCCTGCAGATCTTCGCTTAAAATCGGCGAAGCGCCGACAGCACTCAGTCCATCGGCTACTTTGGCTGCGCTCACAGCAGGGGTGATGCAGTGAACCCGGGGATGCCGTTTTCGCAAAGCTTCCAGCAGACGGGGATCCGCTGTGCAGAAACGCGTTTCGTTTTGGAAATCCATAAAGTTTTCCCCTTTCTCTCTGCGGCCTTGTACCCGTTCACAAAAAAACAGGAAAATCCAAAGCGGATTTTCCTGCAAAAAGTCGATAGATCAGCTTCCTACGGCGGCATAATCCGCATCAGGTTCCAGGGTCGAAGCCAAACTTCCTCTCAGCTTTTTTCAAAGCTCCCCTGCTGTTTGATGGAACGGGTATTAATTCCTTTCTAAAACCTGTTTTCTAAGCCGTCAAGAAACGGTGACCGGTCGTTTTAATTTCCGTTCGAAAGCACGGAGGTACGCCGATTTTCGTCAGGCGTTTTCCTGCTTCAAAAGGGAAGGCATGACGGTTCTGGACATGGCTTCCAGAACAAACGCGGAAATGAGCGAGCCCGCGACCGTAGAAATGAGGAAGGGAATAATGTAGGCGTAAAAAGCCACTTCCCCGGCGGATACGCCCAGAAAGGCAATAGCCAGCGGATAGGCGCACAGACCGCCCAGAATGCCGGTACCAAAGACTTCCGCCAGAACGGTCAGCCACAGATTATGGCTGTACTTCCAGGCCAGTCCGCAAAACAGAGCGCCGATCATGCTTCCGGGAAACGCCATAATGCTTCCCAGACCGAGCATGTTGCGCAGAAGGCTGGCCACAAACGCGACGCCGGTTCCGTACCACGGTCCAAGAAGAACCGCGCAGATGATGTTGACCATATGCTGGACAGGCGCACAGCGGCTTCCGAAAATCGGGAAGGAAAACAGGCTTCCCACAACCGCAACTGCACATAGGAGCGCCGCAAAAGTAAGTTTTCGAATCGAATTATTTTTCATTTCAAATCCTCTCTTTCTGAATACAAAACAGACGGTCGGAATCTTCGGATTCCCTCTCAGACCAGAATGATGGCCTCCCTCGCAGCAGTTCATGTCAGGCGCTCCCCTGTCCATGCCGGTTTCCCGGAGCAGATCACAACCTTTCTCATTTCCACCCATTTCAACAAAAAACAGGAAAACCCAGAACGGATTTTCCTGCAAAAAGTCAACGGTCGACTGGTCAGCTTCCTACGGCGGCATAATCCGCATCAGGTTCCAGGGTCGAAGCCGGACTTCCTCTCAGCTCTTTTGAGCTCCCCTGCTGTTTTGTTGAAATGGTACAAGCTTTTTCTAAAACACACAGCCGAGTCTGTCAATTCCTGAGGCAGACCAGAAGGCAATTCCTTCCGGCTTCGTCAGGAAAGCGTACAAAGAAGCCAGAAGAAAAACGATCCCCGAAGGAATCGCGAAAATCGAAATGGAGAACAAGAAATCCATTTCTGAAAGCAGAAACTGGAAAGCAATCAGCGATCGTCTCTGCGTCTGGCCATGCCGATATAGCGCATAACCTGAGCGAGAGAAACGAAAACGCTGGCGACATATGTGCTGGCTGCCGCAACCAGAACTTTTTTGGCTCCCTCATAATCGCTCTTTGTGAAAGCCGGATCGGTCTTGAGCGTGTTCAGCGCTCTCGAACTGGCGTTAAATTCGACCGGCAGGGTGACCAGACCAAAAAGCAGGGAAAGGGAGAACAGGATAATGCCCGCCCACATCAGACCGGTCACATCAAGAAGCAGACCGAGAATGAACAGAGGAATCGCCGCAGAAGAGCCGATGTTGACGATCGGAACGAGTGCGGAACGAATCCGGTTGGGCAGATAATGTCGGGCATCCTGAATGGCGTGTCCCGCTTCATGGCAGGCGACGCCGACCGCTGCAGCCGAATAATTGTCATACGTCGAATCCGAAAGGGAAAGGACTTTGGTGACCGGATTGTAGTTGTCGGTCAGATTGCCCGCAATGCGGACAATGCGGACATTGCTTAAACCGTTATGGTCGAGAACATAACGGGCCGCCTGAGCGCCGGACATGGTGGAGGGAACCCGGGAATATTTTCTGAATGTGGACTGCACCCATAATGAAGCCAGCAGCGCCAGCAGCATGGCGGCCAGAACCCACAGATAGCCCGGATCAATGCCGTACCATCCGCGGTAGCCGTAAGAATAAGGATAGAACATAGATGACTTCCTTTCCGGCTCCGGGCAAAGCCAGAGCCTTTATGACAACTCTACAACATCTAGGAATAAACAAGAACGGACGGACCTGAAAGAATGTCCGCCCGTTTAAGGCATTCAAAAGAAAACGGAAGCAAATGCCGGAAAAGCCAAAACCTCAGAGCCGGCAGAAACGATCTGCCGCTTTCCGCCGTATGGCCTAGTGAATGAACAGAGAGCCGATCTGATAGACCAGTGTGGTAACGACCCAGGCGACCGCGAACTGGAAGCCGGCGCTTTTGAGCATGAAAAGCGTGGACCTGGATTCCTTGCGGATCGTCGAAAGGGCAGCGACGCACGGAATATAGAGCAGGCAGAACAGCATCATGCAATAGGCGTTGAGCGGGCCAAAGCCGATGGAGAGCAGTTCCTGATGAAGCACCTGCATGCCGCCAAAACTGGTGACGTTGGCAATGCCAAACAGAACCGCAATGGAGCTGACGACAACTTCCTTGGCGGAAAGACCGGCGATCAGAGCGACCGCGATCTGCCAGAAGCCAAGGCCGCACGGAATCAGAATCCAGGACAGGCCGTGGCCGAGGATGGCCGCAAAAGAAGTCGCGATGTCATCGGTATAGCCGCTCATGGAGAAATGCATCAGCAGCCACAAAGCGATCGAAGCGATGAAGATCGTCGTGCCGGCTTTCGTCAGGAAGTCTTTGACTTTTTCCCAGACATAAATGAATACTGTATGGAAACTCGGCATTTTATATGCAGGCAGTTCGATCAGCAGCGGATACTCGTTTTGTTCGCCGTCCATCTTGTGAAGAATCCAGGCCAGAAGCAGGGCCATGCCGATGCCGATCAGATACAGCGAGTAGGCCGCCCACATGGCGTGATCCGGAAAGAACATGCCGGAAAACAAAATGTAAATCGGAAGCTTGGCGGAACAGCTCATGAACGGCGTCAGCAGCATGACCCGTTTACGATCCCGTTCACTTTCGAGCGCACGGCTGGCCATGATAGCCGGAACCGTACAGCCAAACCCAAGAACCATCGGGATAAAGGCACGGCCGGAAAGACCGATCTTTTCCATGATCTCGTTCATGACATAGGCGACGCGGGCCATATAGCCGGAGTCTTCCAGAAAGGCCATAGCCAGAAAAAGAATCGTGATATTGGGCAGGAAGGTCAGAATGCCGCCGACACCCGAAATGATGCCGTCGCAGATCAGATTGATAAGCCAGTCGGAGGCGTGAACGCCCGTTAACAGGCTTCCGATCCACTGGGTAAACAAATCAATGCCTTCCTGAAGATAACCGGAAAGATAATCGCCCAGTGTGAAGGTGAGCGCAAAGACAAGGGCCATCATCAGCAGGAACAGGACGACGCCCCAGAATGGACGCGTTACAAAATCGTCCACTTTCGAAGAAAACTGATCCGAGCGATCTTTGCCCAGAAGCACCTCGTTTTTGATTTCCGCGATGCGATCGTATTTTTGATTGACGATCGAATTGGCTTCCTGACCATCCACAATGGAGGAAAGATCCAGCGGATATTCCGCCTTGATCTGCGGATCATCCATCAGCAGGGAAATGGCGGTCCACCGTTTTCTGGGCGTATCTGCGGGAAGCAGGCTTTCGATCCTGGCGATCTTGCTTTCAATGTCATCCGAATAAATCATGACGTGATCCCGCTGGCGTTCGCAGTCGATTTCCAGCGGCATATGGTTTGGCGCATGATTGTCCTCGTTCTGGTGCAGTGCGGCATGCAGCAGCGTCTTTAAGCCGCGCTTTTTTCTGGCGATGACCGGAATCACCGGGATGCCCAACAGCTCCTGCAGGCGGTGCAGGTCCAGATCAATGCCGCGCTTTTCGACAATATCCATCATGTTTAAAGCGAGAACGAGCGGCTTATCCATTTCGAGCAGCTGCAAAGTCAGATACAGGGAACGCTCCAGTGAACTGGCATCCGCTACATCGACTACGACGCTGACTTCATCCGACAGAATGAACTGTCTCGATACCTGTTCTTCCATCGTGAAAGAATTCAGAGAATAGGTTCCGGGCAGATCGACCAGACGGATCTGCTTGCCATGAGATGAAATTGCGCCTTCCATGCGCTCCACCGTAACACCCGGCCAGTTGGCTACTTTCAGATTGGCGCCGGTATAGGCGTTGAACAAAGTCGTTTTTCCACAGTTAGGATTTCCAATGAATCCAATCGTTAAATCGTTATTGATCATAGCTCACCTGAATGTTCTCGGTGATCGTCGGACCCAGTGCAAAGCGGGTACCACGCAGGTCAATGATCATCGTTCCTTTTCCTTTACGCTGTAAAACCGTGATTCGGGTACCTGGAATCATTCCCAGCGCCTGAAGACGCAAAGCGGTTTTGGAGTCGAGATGAAATTCTTCAACGGTAACCGACTGGTCTGCAGGAACGGAATTTAAAGTCTTCATAATTCACTTCCTTTTTTGACGTTCTCATTATAGCGTGAAAAAGTAAGTCGGGGATAACTGTGCCCCTGTCCAGAAAAAAGAAATGAATTCAAAGATACGGCAAAAAGAAAGAGAGCGCTTTGAATAAGCGCTCTCTTAGACTCTTTCGTTTAACGAGAAATTTTAAGAATCGAGATATTCAGGACTATTTTTTTTCAGGAGCTGGTGCCTTAGCGTAGATCAGGTCGCCTTCGTTATGTTCCCAGTTCCATCCGTTGTTAGCCAGGAAGTCTTTTTCCTTGTCAGCCAGAGTGTAGTGGTGACGGCCGGCACGTGTTTCGTTCGGGTTGTACAGACGATGGATTACGTGTTCGTTTTCAGCAGCAGTAGCCCACTTTTCGCCTTCGTTCTTCCAACCGCTCTTTTCGAGGAATTCGATTTCTTTCGGGTTCTTAGTGTAGTGGTGTTCGCCGGAGTTCTCGTCGTACATACGTGTCATCTTGGTTGCGCCAGGGAGATCGCCCTTCGGAGCAATCCAGGCTTCGCCTTCAGCGTTCCATCCGTTTGCAGACAGGAAGTCGTATTCTTTCTTGTTGGCTGTGAACAGGTGTTCACCGTTGTTCGGGTTGTAAGCACGGTACATAACCTGATCGAGGTCAGCATAAGCGTCTTTCAGATCCTTAACGGCTTTGTCTACTTCATCCTGAGTAGCGTCTTCTTTGTCGAGGACAGCCTTAGCTGCTTTGTAAGCTTCGGTGAATGCGCCATAAGTTTCAGGGTTCAGCGAATCGTCGCCTTCTGGTGTAGTTTCAGCGAGATCTTTGTTGGCTTTCACTGCGTTTTCAAGTTCAGTCTTATCAACTTCGTCGCCTTCGTCATCTTTAACCAGAGCAGCTTTTGCGTTGTTGATTGCAGCGGTAGCAGCATCAACTTCTGCCTGTGTAGCATCTGCTTTGTCAACAATAGCCTGACCAGCAGTTACTGCATCCGTGTAAGCTTTCCAGCTGTCTGCGGTGTAGTCAGTTGCTTCGCCTTCTGGTTTAGCGGCAATGGCAGCTTTCAGAGCGTCTTTGTTAACGGTAACTGGAGTTTCGTCTTTCTTTTCCAGACCAGCTACTGCAGTTTCGAGAGCTGTTTTAGCTGCATCGATTTCATCCTGCAGAGCATCTTCATCAGCATTTACATCTTCAGCGTTTCTCAGAGCATCAGCGTATGCATCCCAGCCAGCTTTATAGTCTTCTTCTTTGGTAACTTCGGCTTTTGCATCAGTGATGGCTTTGTCCAGAGCCGTGTGATCACCTACGAAGTCGAGATAATGAACAGCATCAACCAGATCGGACCATGCAGCGTTGATTTCAGTAGTAGTCGCCTCAGCTTTACCAGCTACTTCTTCAGCTTTAGCAAGTTTCGTATCAAGGTTGTCTTTTACTGTTTTTACAACATTGGCATAAGAAGCAGCTTCTTTAGCTGCCTTAGCATATTTGATAGCATCATTCAGCAGAGCTTTGGTATCCACTCTTGTTTCGCCGCTTGTCTGAGCACCAGAATCGGTTTCACCAGCTGCAAGAGCAGTGATTGGAGTCATGGCCATAGAAATGGAGGCAGCAACAACAAGGAATTTGCCTAAACTTCTGTGTTTCATTTCTTATTTTCTCCTTTGCATAGTGCAGAACCATCGGGCAGTCAGCCTTTTGGATCCTGCAGAGTTTCGCCGTCTGACTCACGCCAGACAGAGAATTGCGCATACAATTTAACACCACGAGAAAATCATTCCAGATAGTCGGTCTTCCAGACAGAGGGTGATGCATCCAGAAGCGCGGGCAAGCGCCAGAGGAACCTGAAGAACAGAAAGCGGAAGAATGAGTCTGAAGAATTCTTTCGGGCAGAGAAGACATCAGCCAGATCCACGCCAGTCATCGCATCAGGCAGTTCCTGAAATCTGCATTCGGGCAGAACAGATCAGAGGAAGAGAACACCAGTTCCTGAATAAAAGAGAGGACTAAAAAGAATGCGGTGTTGAACCGACGTTAAAACTGTAAATCCTGCAGTTCTTTTTTTCTTTGCATTAAATGAGCGTCATCTTGAAATAACTGGCCTTTGTGGAAAGCGCTTAACCGGCGCCTCAAAATAAAAGGCCATTCGAACGCATCATGAAACCACGATATTCAACATGGCAGCTATGTAAAGAAAGCAGGCATACATCGGAAATGCCTGCTCCCATTCTATACGGGTTTTGAAGCAAGTGAAATACATTCTTAAAAAGAAATGAATGTTTTTGCGGTTTTTTTCTCTTTACAAAGGAGGAAAATGTATGTCTTTACATAATGTTTTCCCTTTAGGGACAGTTCGAGTGTGATTTTTGACTCTCAGGAAAGAATGCGGGAAAAGAAAATGAAAATTTCTTTTTCGAGGAAGCGAAACTTTCGCGTAAAGCGGAAGTCCGAAGTGTCGGCCATCGAAAATCGCGTACTGAAGAAAACGGTAAATTCGAACGAATCTCGCAAGGAAAAACCAAAGAAAAATGCCTGCAGGATACGGCCCTGCAGGCATGAAATTCAGAAGATTTTTAAGGTTTCCCTTCCATCCCGTATCTTTTCAACTGGAGCTGATCTGCTCTGATCGATCGGATTGGGATTTCCGGTCTGGCGATTAAAGATGGGTTACGCGTTCCTTGATTTCCTGGGTACGGCCCTGGTTCCAGAACTGGGTGCCGATGTATCCGCAGGTACGACGGGCAACGTTCATCTTGGACTGATCGGTATTGCCGCAGTTCGGGCACTTCCAGATCAGCTTGTGGCTTTCGTCCTCAACGATTTCGATTTCGCCGGAATAGCCGCATTCCTGGCAGTAGTCGGATTTGGTGTTGAGCTCGGCATACATGATGTTGTCATAAATATGCTGGATGAGCGCCATAACCGCCTGCAGGTTGTTCTGCATGTTCGGTACTTCGACGTAGGAGATGGCTCCGCCTGGAGACAGTTTCTGGAACTGCGCCTCGAAGGTCAGCTTGTCGAAGGCATCGATCGGTTCGGTAACGTGAACGTGATAGGAGTTGGTGATGTAGCTCTTGTCGGTTACGTGCGGGATGATGCCGAAACGGTCCTGCAGCTTCTTGGCGAAGCGGTAGGTCGTCGATTCCATCGGGGTGCCGTACAGAGAGAAGTCGATGTTGGTTTCAGCTCTCCATTTCGCGCAGGCAGCATTGAGGTATTCCATGATGCGCTTGCCGAATTTTGTGCCGACTGGATCGGTGTGGGAAACGCCGGTCATGTACCATACGGCTTCGGAAAGTCCGGCATAGCCAAGGGAGATCGTGGAGTAGCCGCCGAAGAGCAGCTTGTTGATGGTCTCGCCTTTTTTCAGACGGGCCAGCGCGCCGTTCTGCCAGAGGATCGGAGCCACGTCGCTTGGCGTATCGAGCAGACGGTTGTGACGGATCATCAGGGCGCGGAAGCAGAGATCGAGACGTTCGTCAAAGATGCGCCAGAATTCTTCGTAGTCGCCTTTGGAAGAGCAGGCAACGTCAACGAGGTTGATGGTGACAACGCCCTGGTTGAAACGGCCGTAGTACTGCGGTTTGCCTTCTTCGTTTACATACGGTGTAAGGAAGGAACGGCATCCCATAGCCGGGTAGCAGTGGCCTTCGCCGTTTACGTCGATTTTGAGCTTAAGCATCATCTTTTCGGAGATGTAGTCCGGTACCATGCGTTTCGCGGTGCATTTAGCGGCGAGCTGCGTCAGGTAGTAGTACTTGCTGTCCGGATGGATGTTGTCTTCTTCGAGAACGTAGATCAGTTTCGGGAAAGCCGGAGTGATGTAGTGGCCGGTTTCGTTTTTAACACCGAGAATTCTCTGCTTGAGAACCGCTTCGATGATGGAAGCCAGGTCCGCTTTGGTCTGCGGATCTTCCACTTCATTGAGGTACATGAAGACGGTGATGAACGGAGCCTGACCATTTGTAGTCATCAGGGTGATGACCTGATACTGGATGGTCTGTACGCCCTTTTCGATTTCCTTCTGGACGCGCATTTCTGCGATTTCGTTTACGGTTTCGTCATCCGAAGGCAGGTTCATGGCGTTCAGTTCGTCGCGTACTTCCGCACGGGCTTTCGCACGGGAAACGGCTACGAACGGAGCCAGGTGAGAGAGGGTGATCGACTGACCGCCGTACTGGGAGCTGGCCACCTGCGCGATGATCTGTGTTGCAATGTTGCATGCGGTGGAGAAGCTGTGCGGTTTTTCGATCATGGTTTCGGAAATAACGGTTCCGTTCTGAAGCATGTCCTCCAGGTTGACCAGGCAGCAGTTGTGCATGTGCTGGGCAAAGTAGTCGGAATCATGGAAATGAATCAGTCCATTGTCGTGGGCTTCCATGATGTCGTGGGGGAGCAGGAAGCGGCGAGTGATATCCTTGGATACTTCACCGGCCATATAGTCACGCTGAACAGAGTTTACTAATGGGTTTTATAGCGATAGGTAAGGCTTTGATGCGATCTCTGCCTTTTCCCCCGCTTCACACCGTGCATGCGGCTTTCACCGCACACGGCGCTCCATCGATGCGTTCCGTTTTCCTTCGGTTTCGGCTTTTCTCTCTGGAAGAACCGCCGCCCGGAAAGGGAGTCTGAATAAAATGTTTTGAAATCCGGCTTGAAAAGTCGGAAGAAGGTGCATCGACTTGAGGTCATCGCTCGCTCTTCCATTACAGAAGAGGTCATCGCTGCGGCCTCGGCTTTTGGGCAGCAGTTTGGCGGCTTATTGTTCTTCGCCCGCCTCCCGGAGGCTGCTGCTTTTCTGTGTTCCCCGTTTTCTATCCGTGCATACAGACTTAGGTTTTTGCTATGGACCTGCCGGCTCGATCAGACCCGCCGCCTCCATTGAGGCTTCGTCTGATACGGACGTTCATACAAACAATTCTTACTTGTCCGCACCGGCGCGCGTATCGCGCCTGCGCATTTCTGCGCCGGAAAACTGTAGATCCGTACATTCGCAAATTCGTCAGCACCGTCTGGTGCATTCTGACCATATCTGTTTTATGGACTTCCGGCCTATGGGCTGCGCTCCGCGAGGCGGAGGTTTCGCTCTGCAAAAAGCAGGCTGCGGCAGCTGTCGGCCGACTTTACCGGGCTTCATACCCCGGATTTCAAACCTGGCGGCGCAGGATCTGTTCACTTCCTGGCCTTTTGAAATCCGGCGCATGCCGGAGACTTAAAGAGAATTTCTGCGGGCTGTTGGGGCCGGCAGAAATTCTTCAAAAACGGAGTTCATCACAATGTTCGAAATGTATCTGTTCGAACGTCTTTTTGTGATGTCTGATCTTTTCAATCAGAAACGCATCGCACTGTTTGAATTTTCCTGTTTTACTTCTTCGTTATTTCTCTCCAGCAGAGACATGATCTGCTGGTCGGTCGAGTTGGTTTTGCGTACGAGAGCACGCTCGTAGCGGTAAGTGATGTAGTTCTTGGCAACGGCGTAGAAACCATGGCTCATCAGAGCGGCTTCAACCATGTCCTGGATTTCCTCCACGCCGGCAGCGCGGTGGAGATTCTCACACTTTTCAGCAACCAGAGCGCTGACCTCAAGAATTTCTTCTTCGGTCATCTGTCCGTGAGTCGTTGCTTTGTTGGCTTTGCGGATGGCGTTTTCGATTTTCGAAACGTTGAAGATGACTTCTTCGCCGCTTCTCTTAATTACTTTCATTGGCTGTGTTTTCTCCTTTCTGAAAATTTGAAATAAATTCAATGAACGCTTCCTCTGGGGAAGACGTTTTATACAACTGGTGTTTCTAAAAAAGTTCAAAAGCCTCACGATTCGGCCGGAGTGCCGATCTCGCGGGGTTCACGGACAAGTATAAGCACGAAAAATCGCAAGAGAAAGCGGCAAGTCTTCATTTTCTTAAAAAGATAAACGATCCCACAATTTGGAATGACACGCCAAAATTGCCTTAAAATTCACAAAAATGGCGTTCTGCTGGCGCAAAACGCCGGCTTTTTGCCGTTTTCGGGCTTCGCTATACCTTTGGTGAATAAGCGAAAGATAAAGGGGCAAAAGCAGTAATGCGGCAAGCTTAATGGCATATTAAAAATATAGCTAAATCAAGCCCCTATAATATATGGTAAAAAGCCAGCGAAATATGGGAAAAAAGAACGGCTGAGCGCAGGGCTTCCGAAAACGGAAACCATCGCTCAGCCGTGTCTGTCTAAGAATTGAATAACCTGAAATTTACCCGATTTGACGCCTCTAAAGCTCAGTTCTGGAGTAAAGAGCCTGTCCGACAATTCGAACGGGAATATCCATGACTTCCTGCATGGAATAGACACGGGGTTCAACTTCGTCGTTGGCGGGCTGGAGAATCCAGTAGTTGTTTTTCTTGATCAGCTTCTTAACCGTTACTTCCTCCTCTCCGATCAGAAAAACGCCGATTGCCCCCGACGGAAGGTCAACGCATTTGCGGATGTAAAGAAGGTCGCCCTCATGAATGTGAGCGCCTTTCATGGAATCGCCGCGAACCCGCAGAAAATAGTCGCCGCGATTGTAATCCTCTTCTGAAACTTTGACGTAATCGACAATATTTTCATCGGCCAGAAGCCCGTAGCCGGCTTTGACCTCGCCAAGAATCGGGCGCGTATACGCATAGCGGGCTACGCTTGTCATCTCGTCAAAATCAATGTGAAGCATCTCGCTCAGCTTCTCGAGCGCTTCGGGCGTAATTTTCCGGATCTTTCCGCTGCACCAGCGGGAAACGGTGGAGCGGGTTACGCCGCAGTAGTCGGCAATATAGTCATTTGTTACATTGTTCTGGTTTTTAAATTCAGTAAGGATCTGTGGAATATTCGGTTTCATGTCTATAGTATAGCATTGTTCGCGCAAGATAGGCGCAAAGGTGAAATATATTTCTAAGTTTCATGGTGCGTAAAAGCGCAAAAAGTGCGTAAGCAAGTTGAAAAGATGCCTGTTTATTTCTATACTGAGCCTATGAAACGAGTCATTGTTCACAGCGATATAAATCACTGCTATGCCCAGATTGAAGAAATGCTTCGCCCTCAACTGCGCAACGTACCGATGGCTGTGGGAGGCAGCGAGGAAAAACGAAACGGGATCATCCTGGCCAAAAACGATCTGGCCAAGGCCAAAGGCATCAGGACGGGGGAATCTCTGCGGGAAGCCAGACGGAAGTGTCCGGATCTGCTGATTATTCATCCAGACTATGACGCATATATTTACTATACGGAGAAGATTAAAGATATTTACCGTAGATATACGGACCGGGTGGAGTCCTTCGGTCTGGACGAGGCCTGGATCGATCTGACGCATTCGCAGCGTCTTTTTGGAGACGGCATCGATCTGGCACGACGGATTCAGGATGAGGTCTTTGAGACGTACGGCATTACCGTCAGCATGGGCGTTTCCTTCAACAAGATTTTCGCCAAACTGGCCAGCGACCTGCTCAAGCACAAGGGGTTTGTGGTCGTTACGGAAGACGATTTTAAGGAATTCATATGGCCGCTTCCGGCGGAAGATCTGCTCATGGTCGGATCGCGCACACGCAAAAAGCTGAACGAGATGCGCATCTTTACCATCGGCGATCTGGCCAAGGCGTCTCCCGAGCGGCTCACTCGCCGATTTGGCGTAATGGGCGGTCTGCTCTGGAACTATGCCAACGGGTTCGATCAGAGCGAAGTGCATCTGAACGGCTACAAGCGGCCGGTCAAGTCGGTCGGCAATTCCAAGACGGTGGTTCATGACATTACATCCATAGCGCAGCTGCAGGAAGTGTTCCGGGTTCTGAGCGAATCCATCGCGGCCAGACTGCGCAACGATCACATGAAATGCAATCGCATCAGCATTTCTCTTCGTTCCACGGAACTGAAAACGAAAGGCTGTCAGAAAAAGCTCGTACGCCTGACGGATCTGGCCAGCGACATTCTCGAGGCGGCCATGCAGCTGACGGCGTCTTTGAAACTGGAAGAAATCTGTCTGCGTTCGGTCGGCATTTCGGTAAGCGGTCTGTGTCAGGATGCCGGGTTTGATCAGGGCGACCTGTTCATGGATCTGGAACAGATCGACCGTCAGCGCAAAATGGAACAGGTTCTTTACGACATTCGGGTTCGCTACGGCTACGATGCCTGCCGCATGGCTTCGAGTCAGGTCGATGCGAAGCTGACGGACTTTGATCCGCTCGGTCTCCTTCATAATGTGCATCCCATTGCCCCGCTAGACGGGCCGATTGAAGTATGAAGTACTACAAATACTACGTCGATGTGGTGACGCTGATTCTTCAGGACGGCGCATTGCGGCCGCTGTTTGTCTGCTGGGACGGTCATCGCTATAAAGTCGACAAAGTGCTGTCGGTCAGGGAAATGTATTCCAAAGCCGGCGGATGCGGCATCTGCTATCTCTGCAAAATGCAGGGACAGATGCGCAAGCTGTACTGGGAAAGAAACCGATGGTTTCTCGAATCGGAAATTTTTGTGCCGGGCCATCAGGAGGCGCCGCTCACGGCAGACAAAGCGTCCGGTTCCGGTCGTACCGGTTCCGGCCGATAGCGATGCAGCCCGACGGCATAGCGCGCTGGGATCGATCTGGAAAGACTTTCGAAGAGCGAAAGAAGAACCAGAACGCTTTCGAAGAGAAGACTGGAAAGAACAAAGAACGAAAAAACGAGAATTTCGGAAAAGAACGGCGACAACGAGACGAGATGGAAAAAGACGGCAGACCGCCTGGATCACCTGGATCAGGCAAGAACTGCCGTCTTTTTGCATTTTTCTTGGGGGATGGATTTCGGACTGCGGGATCAGTCTGGACTGTCTTTTCCATCGCTGTCTGCTTCGGGGTGGACAGAAGGGGAAACCAGAATTTCGCGCGAAGCCGAAGGCGTGAGCTCTTCGGAAAGAATAAACGTTCTTGATGGATCGATTACCGGTTCGAGTTCGTCGAACGGCGCTTCTTCTGGAACGGCGATATCCTGCGGTTCCGTTTCAAAGCCGGACGGTCGCAGGAACGCGGCCATTTCCTGTTCGTCCCAGGTGCGGGCGGCGCGAAAGACATCGCGCACGATCTGCATTCTGGGCGAAGGGACGCCTTCTTCATAAATTAAAAGTGCGTCCGCAAGCAGGTGACTGTTGAGAAGAACGTGAAAAACAAACGGATCCTGCGTGGGCTGCAGTTTTCCTCTGGCGCCCAGAACGATCGGGCGCTCAATCATGGAAAGCGAGGGAGCCAGTCCATCTGGGTCGTTCAGGAGTTTTTCCAGCCGGTCGATCCAGACGGCTTTCAGACAGTTTTCGCCTTTGAGAATGCTCAGCGCGTGAAAGGCCATCTGATACTGACGGATGAGAAGCGCTTTGCACTGTCGGGGGCTCAGTCCCCGGCTTCGAAAATCCGAAGCGTGCCGGCGTGCGAACGATTCGGTTAACGGATGCGCCGCCAGCCGTGCGGCCTGACGGACGCTTTTCGCACTCCAGCGGGCGTCGCTGGCTTCGAGCTTTTTCATGAACGCGGCTTCGGAAAGCGCGCAGCGCCGGCAGATCGTTTCACGCAGCGTGTCGAGTTCCTTCTGATCCAGATGGGAGGAGGCCGCAAAGCGATAGAAGCGTGCGGGATGGCGAAGCGGACCTTCGGTGCTGGAAAGCCGCCTTGCGATGTCTTCTTTGCGCATGAGTCCTCCTTTCCATGAATCGTCTGACGCAGACTATCGATATTTGAATGGAATCGTATGCGGGCAGATCTCTGAAAAAACTATAATCGACAGGCAAAGTTCTGCTCCATATTTTTGCCGCAAATTTCCGGAGAAAACCGAAAGCAGCTCGCGCTTTCCGGAAAGCCGTCTGGCCGGTTCGAACGGGGCGGCCCGGGAAAAATAAATCGATTTCGAGGTTAAGCGCTTGCCCGATTCGGATACAAAAAAGGGACGATAATTATTGCTTTGAAAAGCGATAATATTTTTGGATTACCGGCCAAAATGGTATAAAGTATCGAAGAAACGATAAGAACCCGCCTGTTCAGCCCTTCGTTTGCGAAGGGTGGAAAGCCGAAATGATGAACCCGTCCGAGAATTTGCAGATCTCTGTGAATCTTTGAGCGACTCATACGGCGCAGGCGGTTTTTATTGGGATATGATTCTGATAAAAGAGGAGGAGCTTTGTAACCATGGCTAAGAAAATTATCCAGGTTGAAGAGAAGGTTCCAGGCAGACTGCTTTTCCCGCTTTCCCTCCAGCATCTGTTTGCGATGTTTGGAGCGACTGTACTGGTTCCGTTTATCTTCAACATCAACCCGGCCATCGTTCTGTTCATGAATGGCGTGGGTACCCTGATGTACATTGCGATCACCAAGGGAAAAGCGCCGGCTTACCTTGGCAGTTCGTTCGCGTTTTTAGGACCGGCACAGATCATCATCGCCAAGTGGGGCTATTCCTACGCCCTTGGCGGATTTGTTGCGGTCGGCTTTCTCGGATGCATCATCGCGTTCATTATCAAGAAGTTTGGAACGAAATGGATTGATATTGTACTTCCCCCGGCGGCGATGGGTCCAGTTGTTGCTCTGATCGGTCTTGAACTGGCCGGCAGTGCAGCCAGCACCGCGGGTCTGGTCGGCGATGCCGTCAGCGCCCATAACATTATTATTTTCCTGGTAACCCTCGGCGTGGCCATCATCGGCAACGTCTGCTTCCGTAAATTTTTCTCGATTATCCCGATTCTGATTGCGGTTGTCTGCGGCTATCTCACAGCAGTATGCCTGGGCGATGTGGATTTCTCTCCGGTTATGCAGGCCAGCCTGTTCCAGATGCCGAATTTTCAGTTCCCGAAATTTGAATGGGGCGCGATTCTGACGATGCTGCCCGTACTGCTCGTTATCACTTCCGAGCACGTTGGTCATCAGATCGTCACCAGCCAGATTGTCGGCCGCGACCTGATCAAGGATCCGGGTCTCGATCGTACGATTTTCGCGGATAACTTCTCGACCATGATTTCCGGTCTCGTTGGGTCGGTTCCAACAACGACCTACGGCGAAAACATCGGCGTTATGGCGCTGACCGGCGTCTACTCCGTCTACGTTATTGGCGGTGCCGCGGTTCTCTCCATTCTCTGCGCCTTTATCGGTCCGCTCTGCGCACTGATTCAGTCCATTCCTTCCGCAGTGATCGGCGGCATTTCCTTCCTGCTTTACGGTATGATCGGCGTTTCCGGTCTGCGTATTCTCATCGATGAGAAAGTGGATTACTCCAACACCGTAAACATGATTCTGACCGCTGTTGTCTTCGTAGTCGGCCTGTCCGGCGTAACAATCACGCTTGGCGATGTCAGCCTGTCCGGCATGGTTCTGGCTGCAATGACCGGCATTCTGCTGTCGCTTCTGTTCTTCATCTTCGACAAGTGCCACCTGCTCAACGAAAGCTCCCGCGAGCCGCAGGATGAAATGAAGGTTCTTGACGAAGTCATCGCAGAAGAAGACGCGCACAAAGCCGAAGCTGCAAAATAGTCCGCCTCATTTCAATTGAATAGAAAACGGCCCAAAGCCGTAAAAAGAAAACCCCGCATGGATTTGCGGGGTTTTCTTCTGGGCAAATGGATGAAAAGAAATCACTACGGATGGAAAAATAAAGCCATGAATACTCGAGAGATTACCAATCTGACGATTGAAGAAAAATTTGAAGTGACCATTTCGCTGATTTTTCTTGGCGTTGGTCTGCTCTGTCTGTTCTTTCCGCAGATCAGCGCGGATTCCATCATGATCAGCGCCGCCATTCTGACGAGTGCATCTGCCGTTCTGCTTCTGTATCAGGCGATTCGCTACCATCGCACGATGGATCTGCTCAAGGCGCTGGCCGCCGGCATTCTGGCCGGGGTGTTCTGGAGCTGGAGGGCAGAAGGCGTGCGGATCGTCTGTCTCGTCTTTGCGATTTACATATTCGCGATCAGCGTGATCGTCGCGCTTGAAGGCGTCTTGGATCTGCGCGAAAAGTCGAAAACCGGATGGAGCTTTATTCTGTTCGGTCTCGGTGACTTTCTGATCTGCCTGTTCGCGCTGCTGCTGTATACGCGCGATCCGTCTTTAGTGCAGCGTCTGAGCGGCGTCTATCTGGTCTGGCAGGCGATTCAGATGTTTGTCGAACTGTACGTCTTTCATCATCACAAAGGTTCGCGTGCCTGGTCCTTTCGCCGCTGGAGTTCGCTGCCGGTTTATCTGGTCGCCGTCGGTCCAAGCCTTGTTCTGCGCTATGCGCGAAAAAAGAATCTGAGTAAAAAGGCGTTCACTTCGGTAGCCAATAAAAACGACGACCCCGTCAACCTGCGCGTCTTTATCCATTCCGGTCTGAAAGGCGACAAGCAGTTTGGTCATATGACCTTTTCCTACAAAGGCGTCATGTTTTCGTATGGCAACTACGATCAGGAAGACGAAAAGCTGTTTCGTACGTTTGGTCCGGGCATTCTGTTTACCGCACCGGCGGATATTTACGTCAACAACAGCTGCGTCTATGAAAATTCGATTCTGTTTGAATACGGTCTGCACTTAACCTCAGAACAGGAGGAGCATCTCGTTTCGCTTTTAAAGGACGTCTTCAAGCCGGCCTATCGCTGGTACAGTCCGCTCTTTCAGGGGCCGGTGACAAAAGAGCGCTTCAAGACGTACGAATCCGATTATGCCAGCCGCCTGGAATGGAGAACCGGCGCGAAGTTTTACAAGTTTCGCACCGGCATCTGGAAAACCTACTGGGTTTTAGGCCGCAACTGTTCGCTGTTTGCCTCCGATCTGCTGCATCAGATCGACTCGTCCATCGTCATTCCGCGCGGCATCAACACCCCGGGCGAATATTTTGAATACTTTGAAGAAGCCATTCAGGACCCCGACAGCAACGTCATCTGCCAGTCCTGGCATTCCGCTTCCGATCCCGACACGCTTTATCCGGCAGCCCTGTAAAGACAGGGCTGTTTTTTAATCGGCAATTCGGCGATGGGGGCATCCTTGAGGGCGTGGACGCTTATTTTCCGGCTTTTGGACCTTTCTCTTTCTGCTTTCGTCTTCGGCGGGCGATCAGCCGCTCAAAGCTGCCGCTTTCAATGAATTCCGCCAGCGTGTACTGATCGAGCATTGTTACCGTGCAGGCCAGCCCCTGCGCCGCTTTTCGATAGCGTTCCTGCAAATGGGCGGGAAGAACCATATAGGCCAGACGCAAAGAGGACGACAGCGATTTGGAAAAGGTGTTGATGTAGATGACTTTTTCCTGCGCATCCTGCGCATACAGCGTCTGCAGCGCCGGTCCGTTCTGGAAAAATTCAGAGTTGAAGTCATCTTCAATCAGATAGCCGCTCTTTTCGGCAATCCAGCTGAGGTAGCGCTTGCGCCTCGATGCACTGGCGACGATGCCGCCGGGATAGCTCGAAAAGGGCGATACCTGCAAAAACTGGGCAGAGGAGTTTTGCAGGGCGTCGGGCTGAATGCCGTTTTCATCCAGCGGCAGAGGATGGAGCGTTGCGGACATGGAGGCGTAAATATTTCGCATGGCGGGATAGCCGGGCGCTTCAAAGGCCACGTGAAATTCGCCTGCGAACATACGGGCCAGCAGAACGTACAGATCCTGCGCGCCCGAGGCGATGACGATCTGATCGGGATGCACCTGCAGATGGCGGCTGTTGTGCAGATAGAGCGCGATGACGTTGCGCAGTCTGGCACTGCCCCAGGCGGGAGATGTCTGCATCAGATAGTCCTGATCGCGGCTCATGACCAGGCGCATCGTTTTAAACCAGAGCGAGGAAGGAAAATCCGGATCGCTCTTTTTTTCATCCGGCGCCAGCAGATGCATCTGAAAGTTTTCCGGGCGGTTTCGACGGTTCCCTTCCGAAACGAAGACGCCTTTGCGCTCCCGGGTTTCCACGTAGCCTTCCTGTTCGAGCAGATCGAGTGCCTGTTCGACGGTAGAAAGGGAGACGTCCAGATCCATTGCCATCGTCCGTTTGGACGGAAGACGGGTGTGTTCGGGGAAATGGCCGGACTCAATATCCTGGCGAAGATGGAAGTACAGGCTCTGAGCGAGCGGTTTTTTGAGGGGGTAGCTAATCATCTGGTCTGCTCCTTTATTCTTTTTCTGAACCTTTTGATCAGTTCAGATCTGAGTATACTAAACGCATGACCGGCCAATCCATGAGAATATCCATACAGAAGCAATCGTCGACGCATGGATCCTGTACGGCATGTAAAAAAGATCCCTTTGTCTGTTTTGCGGCACAACCGTGCCGCAAAACAGACAAAGGGATCCGTTCGATCGCTTTAACGCAGATCTATGATCCATCCCAAAGGACTGTGCAAAATGCAGACAGTCCCCATAAGAAAGAAGGTCTTTTCCATGCATCTTTCCACCCCCGCAAAATCCAGTACGGCCCGTCCGTTTTCCGTTCTCTGGCTGACTACCTGTGCCATGTTCATGGCGCTGACCATTATGCTCTCAAGCTTTGGTGTTCCCGTTCCGGGCGGCAAGCTGTACCTTTGCGACATCGCGATTACGACCGCGGCCATCCTGCTTGACCCCCTTGGGGCCATGCTGGTGGGAGGCATCGGTTCCTTTTTAGGCGATGCCATCTTCTATCCCGCTCCGATGTTTGTTTCACTGGTCGTTCACGGCCTGCAGGCGTTCGTGATCAGCTGGTGCGCCCACAACCTGTTTAAGAACAAACCGTTTTACGGCGCTTTAGTCGGCGTGATTCTGGGCTGCATCATTCTGGTCGGCGGCTATACGCTGGGCAAAATCTACGTGTATTCCAACTTTGAAACGGCCATGCTGAAAATGCCGTATGAAATTGCGCAGGGCGTTCTCGGCGCAAGCTGCGGTCTGCTGCTGACGTACGGCATGGGCCTGCGCAAAATCTTCATGCATATGGCCTCCCGCTCACACGCTTCCCGGATCTGATCGAAAGAGGGGACAGCGTGTACATTGGCGATGTGTATTCGCTATATAAAACGGAATATTGCCCGTTTTGAAATACTGTTATTCCTGGAGCCTCCTTGAGGCTCTTTTTTCACCCAGAACGAGCAGGCAGCGCAAAAAAAGAGCTCGCTTTTCAGGAACTCTTTTCTGTAATGCATTATAAAGCCGCGGCTTTCTGCTTTCTAAAGGATCGATGGATCTGTTTTGTCCCTTAGAAAGAAAAGGGGACGAAGCCATCGGATTTGAGGAGTTTTTTCTTAAAGGGGAATTTCTTCCATGCTGTACCAGGCGATGTCTTCCTGCTTCCAGCCGAAACGGTTCAGAGCCTCGTATTCATCGTGGCTGGTCGTAAAATGATGTGCACCGCTTTTTGCATTCGGGTTGTAGACGCGATAAAGTGGTGTAGACGATCCGGCAGCGGAATGGAAAGCGATGCCTTCATCGTTCCAGCCCAGTTTGACCAGCCGTTCTTTTTCCTGAACATCCGTTGTGTAGTGATGATCTCCGGCATTTGGATTATACAGTCTGTAGATCGCGTACGGACTTTCTTCCGGGGCAAGCCAGTGTGAGGTTTCTTCTTTCCAGCCGATTTTTCCAAGATAGTCTTTTTCCTTTTCGTCGCTGGTAAAGAAATGTTCGCCGCTGTTTGGATTATACAGACGGAAAACGGTATCGGTCGGGGCCGTAACATAGACGTACTGCTTTACATCAAGCGCAATATCCCGAACGACCAGTTTCTTGCCTGGAAAAGCCGCTTCCAGTTTTTTCATATCTTCTTCCGTATATTTCACATCGACATACACGTTGGTCGACCCTGGAGCGACCGCCTGCCAGTTGCCGGCCCCATCCATGGTAAAAACTTCGGGGTGATCGGGGATGACTTGCAGGCAACCTTCTACTTCTACGCCTTCAACCGGCTCAAGGGAAAACTCGATTTTCCCGTTTTCTTTCCAGTTTACAGTTTCGATGGATTCCAGATCGATGCTTTCCAACTGAGGAGTGATATCGATCTCTTCTTGTTCCCCTGCTGCCAGAACGGGTGTACCGCTTGCTCCAGCAGCAAGAAGCAGGGCTAAAGTACCTTGAAACAAAACGTTCTTCTTCATGTTGATTCCTTTCTAATTTCCATAGAAGACAATACCGTCATTCTGCCATCCGGTGGAGACAAGATAATCTTTTTCTTCTTCAGAAATAGTATATAAATGAGAACCTGTAGTCGCATTAGGATTGTATAAGCGATAGACTGGATAACCAGTTAAATCTGTTCCCCAAGCAATTCCTTCATAAAGCCAGCCTGAGTTTTCCAGGAAGGTACGCTCATTTTCGTTCATCGTGAACAGATGATCTCCGGCATTAGGGTTATAAAGCTGATATACGTTATAGCCGGCATCATTTCCAAACCATGCACAGTTTTCATATATCCAGCCAGCACTCATAAGCGAATATACTTCTTTTCCTTTGGCTGTATAGTAATGCTCTCCACTATTGGGGTTATATAGACGGAATACAGACTGAGTACGCATATTCCAAGATGAAATTGTTGAATATTTTTCATCATTGATACGAACTCCAAAATTTCCTGTATCTGATCCATATCCATGTACGCCTACAACCTGGTTTGACTGATTATAGATCGGGCTTCCGCTTTGGCCGCCCGTTGAATCAAGATCATAGTAAATGAAATCCTGTGTAAGAGATTTAATGCTTCCTGAGATTGTCCACATATTATGGGAACGAGTGACCGTTTGTACATCAGAAGGATATCCTGAGATGGAAATCTGGGTACTTGTCGAGAGGCTTTTACTTAGTGAAAGAGTACCGGTCTTATACCCAATAGGCTTTTCCAGTTTGATAATTCCAATATCATCCGATGTTTCCTCGTTTGATGTCCAATTGTTTGGGACAATGAGTCTAGATGCAACAGCGGATCCATAAGGGGTTTTTAGTTCTGTTTGACCAGGATAGACAGTTACTTCTTTTGCCCAGCCTCTTTCCAAATCGTAAAGACAATGAGCACTCGTCAGGACGGTATCTTCATCGATTAAGCAGCCAGAGCCCCTATAGTTTTTTTCTTCGCCCCCTTCTTCAAAAACCATGTTCAAAAATACAATGGATTTGAACGGGGCTACTTCTGTGTTTTCTACGAGAACACGATCGTCATTGCCAATAATGTTCTCTGCGTTTTCCAAAGTGCCTTGTGTTTTGGAAAGAGTTGTACCTTCGGATACGGGACCAGAACCATGCTCAGTATTATGGATATCCCAGGCTTTTGAATCATTTGAAGCTTGTTCTTGAGCGGCATAAGCGTTGATGGGCATAGCCAGTATTAATGCAGCACACATCAGGGAAGAAGCAAATTTCTTTCTCATATAATAATTTTCAGTACCTAACAAAGGAAACTAGTTCACTAGGGTTACCTGCGTCTCGAAAATAGTTCTCTCTATGCCAGCATGAAATCGTTCAATTCATTGGCTAATATCACGACAGGGTGACTATATAGAAAGAAAGACTGAACTTATTTAATGATTTTATTTTCTACCTTGTTATCCCTCCTGTTCTTTTTTGTAACAAAAGGGATTTGTCCATTTGATCCAGTAATAGGAATCGACACTTTAGTTGCTGATTGTCGATTTCTGGGGTTTTTACTGCATATCCACAAAATGAATGGATGCTAATACATTCGAGGAGAGGTATAGCCTTTGATTAGAATAAGCTGCCAGTTTCTTTGCTAATAGAATCCTTTCTTGGTTATAGTTTATGGCTGATGTATCCGCCTATCAAGATTAGAATTAAATTTTTAGACAGTTTAATATTTTTATACATTCATTTTGAAATTTTTAAAAGAAAACTACACCCCGTAAGGTGGACACGAAAGTGTGCCAGCCTATTTCTTTTACATGCTATAACTACCAGTATTGATAGTTTTCCTTTTGCATCTGCTCCATACTCTCTGCGTATACTGAGACTGTATGAACTATTCAGCCATCGTTTTAGCCGCCGGCAAGGGCAGCCGCAGCGGCCTTTCCTATAACAAAGTTCTCTATTCGTATCAGAACGAGCCCATTCTTATGCGCAGTCTGCGTCTTTTTCAGTCGGATCCCGACTGCCGGCAGATTGTTGTCGTATGCGCCCAGAGCGAGAAAGAAGAATTTGAGACACGCTTTAAATCGACAGGGTGTGAATTCGCGATCGGCGGAAAAGAGCGGCAGGATTCCGTTCTGGCCGGTCTGAAGAAGGTTCGTGAACCGTATGTGATGATCCATGACGGCGCCAGACCGTTTTGCACGCGAGCCCTGCTTGAACGGATTAAAACCGCGCTTCGCTATGCGCAGGGCGTCATTCCGGGGGTGGCTGTGACGGATACGATCAAGCAGGTGGATGAAAACGGCATGGTCATCGCAACGCCCGTCCGCTCCACGCTGCGCGCGGTGCAGACCCCGCAGGCCTTTGCGACCGAACAGATTCAAACGGCGCTGGAAATCGTGCGCGAAAAGCACTGGCAGGTCACCGACGATGCGCAGGCGATGGAACTGGCTTTGCAGATTCCCTCATATGGCGTGGAAGGCGATCCGGAAAACTTTAAAGTGACTTCCCGCCAGGATCTCGAACGGCTCGAAGAGCGTGAGAAATTTCGAATGGATGAAGCCGGCTGAAGCGCAGATCTGCAGAAATACCGAAATGCAGAAACGGGCTAGATCAGCCCAAGCTTCACGGTCTGGCGCGCTATCGCTTCGTTCAGCCGGTACGCATTTATAACAGAAACACAAAAAGAACCGTTTTTCAGACGGCCAGAGCCTGGATTTGAGGCTAAGGCGGTCAAAGGAAAAACGGTTCTTTTGTTTTTGAACAGCTAAAAAAGAGAACTGGGCGATCCTAAAATTCTTCTCTGGAAAGAAGCCGTCCGGAAAACCAGAAGGACAGACACAGAAGGCCAATACAGAGAAGGGTGGCGATTACGCCCAGAACCAGGGCGTGTGACAGGATTTTCTGAACAGCCTGGGGATGTTCCGTCAGATAATCCATGAGCCAGATGGAAGCCAGCGCAAGAAGAGCGACGGCGATCATCAGCGCCTGAGAAGCGGCCTGTTTAAACCGGATATAAAAAGGAATCAGAATCGCGGCAAGCAGAAGGCAGATGACGGAGGCAAGCCAGACGAGAAGAAGCAGTTCGTTCATCGACAGATCCCGCTGAAGACAGGCAATGCCAAAGCACACCGCCATGGTCATGGCCCAGCAGGCCAGCACAAACAGATACTTCTCGATCAGATAGTCCTTGCGGGAAAAGGGAAGCGTAAAGAGAAAGCGGGCGGATTTGCCGGAGACGCCTTCCAGTACGCGGCGCGTGGAGAGGATGGTCAGAAACAGCGGGAAGTAAAGAATCAGAAAAGAGGACTGGCCCGAAAACAGAAAGCATACGATCAGAAACGCCATCATGAGCAGAAACCGCTTCTGCGATTTGAACCAGATCCAGTCGGATGTCCATAAGCCTTTCATAAAATTATTCCTTTCTTCCATCGGCCGCGATCAGCAGCAAATCGTCAATGCTACCTTTGGCCGCGGGATACTGCGGATAGTTGTCCTGATAAAACTGTCGATCGCTCACAAGCACGCGAACGGTATTTCCAAATGGGGCATGGGCGAAGACTGCGCTCTTGTCGAGGGCCTCATACTGCGCTTGATCCAGAGTGAGTATGCCCCATTCTTCCTGAAGCTCGTCGACGTTTTCGTGCAGGCACAGGCGGCCGTCGTGAATCATCCACAGATCGTCGCAGAGCGTTTCGAGATCGGAAGCAATATGCGAGCTGATCAGAATGGAGCGGCCGTCTTCCATCATGTACTCCTGCAGCAGGCCAAAAATTTCCTGTCGGGCTGCGATATCGAGGCCTGCAGTCGGCTCATCGAGAAGCAGAAAGCGGGGATGGTGGCTGAGGGCGGCGATGACTTTGCTCATGGCGCGCATGCCGTTGGAAAACGCGGAAAGCGGCTTGTGTTCGGGCAGACGCATTTTCGAGATCAGCACCTTCCAGTACGGCCAATCAAACGTGGGATAGTACGCGGCCAGAATGCGGGCAATGTCGCTCAGACAGAGCGTTTCGGGAAAGCCGCTGTCCGCAAGCACGACGCCGATCTGCTGCTTTACGGAAACCGGAAGCGTTCCGGTGTTTGGATCGAGCAGGGAGATTGTTCCCTGTTCGGGCTTTTTCAGACCGAGAAGCAGGCGGAAGAGAGTCGTTTTGCCGGACCCGTTCAGGCCGACCAGAGCGGTCATGGATCCTTCTTTTAAATAGAAATCGTCGATCTGCAGCGTGAACGACGGAAAACGGCAGAGCGCATTTTGAATCTGAATCATGAGAGGTCTCCTTCCAGAAGCAGATGAACGATTTCGAGAATCTGTTCTTTGGAAAAATTCATTCGCAAAGCTTTTTGAATGGCGGCTTCAAAGGCGTCTTCTACCTGCTTCTGCATTTCTTCCTGGATCACGTTTCCCGAGATTTTCTCGACGAACGTGCCTTTGCCCTGAACCGTTTTGACAAAGCCTTCCGTTTCGAGAAGGTCGTACGCCTTTTTCACGGTCAGCGCGGAGATGTGGTATTCGCGGGCGATGGCCCGAATGGAAGGAAGCAGTTCGAGCGGTGCTAATTTCTGCTCCTTGATCTGCAGACGGATCTGATCGGCGATCTGTTCGTAGATCGGCGTCATGGAAGAGGGAAGTATTTGCAAAAGCATAAGCCGTGTCCTTTCCGGAATCCCTGTCCGGTCTGGATTCCTTGCGTAAACAGTATAGAACAGTTAAACAGTTGAAGAAAACACAATATAACAGCACAAACACATTTTCGAGTACAAACACATTTTCGAGACGTTCGAGTCGGCGCTCTCGGCCCTCAGCTCCTTTCTGCGTTTTGGGAGAAAGGGGCTTGTCCTTTCTGCTGGAGGCAAAAGCAGAATCAGACATCTTCTTTGCTACATATTCCGGAATCTTGCAGGGCGGTAAGAGAAGTACCCCAGACATTAAGGAAATGTTCAGACGTCGTTTTTGATCGGTTTCGATTCCTTTTCTACAATACGGGTATGACGCCACTCAAATACGATTCGCCAACTTCCCTTACTCAAGGTCTGTCTGCCGCGCAGGCATCTAAGGCCAAACCGAACACGATGGAAAACCGCCATCAGGAAAGTACGGGCGAACTGATGCTTTCTCAGTTTTTTACCTTTTTTAATATCGTCAACTACATTCTCGCGGGCCTGATTATTCTGACGGGCAGCTATCGCAACCTGCTGTTCATGGTTGTGGTGATTTCCAATACGCTGATCGGTCTGATTCAGAAAATCCGCTCGCGCCGCACGCTCAATAAGCTCGCGCTCATTCATCAACAGACGTATTCCGTTTTGCGCGATGGGAAATGGGAGCCGCTTCCGGTGGATCAGATCGTGCAGAACGATATCCTCCGCCTTTCGAGCGGCGCGCAGATTCCGTGCGACTGCCGCATTCTCGAAGGGTTCTGCCAGGTGAACGAATCGCTGCTCACCGGCGAATCCGACGCGCTCGATCGAAGCGCCGGTCAGGATTTGTACGGCGGCTGCTTCCTGGTCAGCGGCAGCGTGCTTGTGCAGGCTATCGCGGTCGGCGACGATCAGTACATGGCCTCGATTTTGCACGATGCGCGCAAGGATAAGGAAAGAGTGTCCCAGCTGCAGGAAATGCTGGATATGCTGATCAAGTTCTGCACGCTCATGCTCGTTCCTGCCGGCGTTCTTCTCTTTCTCAAACTGTTTTTCTACACCCGGCTGCCGCTCAATTCGGCCATTCTGAATACGTGCGCGTCGGTCATCGGCATGATTCCGGAAGGGCTGATGATTTTAACGTCGACCGCTCTGGCGGCGGCTTCGGTCAAGATGGCCAGACAGGCCGTGCTCATTCACGATCTGTATTCGGTCGAAAGTCTGGCGCGCGTCGATACGCTCTGCCTCGATAAAACCGGAACGATTACCAGCGGCAACATGCACGTGCAGGCGTTTCTTCCTCAGGGAGAGGAAACGCAGGAACAGCTGAAACAGGATCTGGCGGATCTGTTTGGATCGCTTGGCGATGACAATGTGACGGCCAAGGCGCTGCGGACGGCTTTGCAGGACTGGCATTCCCGCCAGAAAGCGGCCCGGACGTTTCCGTTTTCGTCCACAGCCAAATGTTCCGGCGCTGTCTTTGGCGATCAGACGTACCTGATTGGCGCCTACACCTTTCTGTTTGCTCATCCCGATCCGGCCGTGCTCGATCAGATCGAAGACTATGCCGCCAGAGGGCTGCGCGTTCTCGCCTTTGCCAAAGGACCCGAACTGTCTGCTCTAAAAAAAGGGGACTATACCCTTTGCGGTCTGATTTTAATCGAAGACGAACTTCGCCCGGATGCCCCGCAGATTCTCGATTACTTCCGTACGCAGGATGTGTCGATTAAAGTCATTTCCGGCGACATGGCGCAGACCGTGCAGGCGATTGCCGGCCGGGCTGGCGTAAAGGGAAAGGCGATCGACATGCAAAACGTCTCAGACGATCAGATTGAAGACGTGGTCTCTGCTTATTCGATTTTCGGCCGCGTCAGTCCGGTGCAGAAAAAATTGATGGTCGAAGCCTTGCAGAAGCAGGGGCATACCGTCGGCATGACGGGCGATGGCGTCAATGACGTCATGGCGCTCAAGCAGGCGGACTGTTCCATCGCCATGGGCAGCGGCGCGCAGGCCGCGCTGGCGGTTTCTTCCTTTGTGCTGCTCAACAACCAGTTTTCGGTTTTGCCGCGCATCGTGCTCGAAGGCCGTCGCGTCGTCAATAACATTCAGCGCACGGCGTCGCTGTTTCTGGTCAAGACGATTTTCTCCTTTATTCTGTGCGTGCTGACGGTGCTGTGGATGCGTTCCTATCCGTTCATCCCGATTCAGCTGACGCTCGTTTCCTCTTTAGGCACAGGCATTCCGGCGTTCATTCTTACTTTTGAAAACGATACGAAACGCATACAGGGCAACTTCCTGGTCAGCGTGCTTTCGCGCGCCACGCCCGGCGCGCTGAGCGTCTGCCTGTCGATTGCGACGGCCTACATTTTATATGTCACGCAATGGATTCCTATGGATCAGGCGGCGTACCAGACGATCTGCACCATTCTCGCTTCGGTCAACGCGATCGGCGTTCTTTACTGGATCTGCCGTCCGCTTTCGCTCGTGCGTCTGCTGGTGATTACGCTGTGTGCAGCCGGCTATGCTGGGGTCATGGTTTTCGTGCCGTCTCTGTTTTCGCTGGCCGTACTGAATCCGATGCAGCTGATTGCGGCCGGCGCCATCGCCCTTGGCGAGCTGTTTGTGCTTTCGCTTTTGCAGAAAGCCGACTGGCACCATCTGTACGCCCGGTTTCTGCCTTCCTTTCTGAAGGAAGAAAAGCAGATTCTGGCCCGGGAATACGCGTGTGAAGAAGACAGGGATTGCTAAACAGAAAACGCACTGAAGACAGGCCAATTATGAATTGCCATTGTAACAAAAGCCTCTCTTCTTCCCTCTATAAGACAGAATTTGTATAAGGTTGACGTTAAGGAAGGCTGGTTTCTTTTTTTTCTATCACAACAAATGATTTGAAATCGGGAGAAAAACAATCCGCCTGATTCAGTTTCACTGTGTAATGGATCTGGAAATATTTATCCCAGAAATTAACTGGATCACCAGAAATGTAAAAATAGAGACGTCCATAATGGTAATTAACAGCACCAAAACTGTTAACTTGTATTTCACCATTTATGTACATCTCTATTTCACTACGAACAGTGGCCAATGGCGTAATTATCGAAATCGATACTGAAAAAATCGAAAAAGAAGAGAAATACGACGGATATTATTGCGTTGCTACTGCCCTGGAGTGGGAAGAATCCGAAATTCTCAAGGTATGTTCGCAGCGCTGGAAAATTGAAGACTGCTTTCGAATTATGAAGACGTATTTCGATGCACACCCTGTGTATCTTCAAAAAGACGAGAGAGTTAAAGTCCGCTTCCTGATCTGTTACATGGTATTAATGGTTTTTCGAATTCTAGAGAAGAAGCTGGATAATAAATTTACCTGTTGCAAAATCATATCTTCATTACGATCATTCAACTATTACGACCTGTCTGGCCAAGGATACAGTTATGCGTATGAACCAACAGAACTCATTCGAAGCCTGGCTGAATTAATCTCATTAGACCTGAACAAAACTTTCCTCACCACCAGACAAATGAAGAAAGTTATACGAGAAAGCAAAAACAAAAAGTGCAGCTACAAATCGGCATAAAACTGAAAGGCGGTATCGACTTTAGATAAAGTAGATACCGCCTTTTTATCCCAAAGAACTGGCAAAGACCGGACTGTATCCAATAGGGAAAGGCTACGTGAATTAAAATATTCGCTACCGCCTCTATTTATATGTATTGTCGTTCCTATGTGTCAGCTAGTCAGTGACGCGGATGGACTGAATGACCTGATCTTCGACGGGTTTGTCGAGGAAATCGGTGCGGGTCATGGCGACTTTGTTTACGCCTTCCATGCCTTCGGTTACTTTACCGAACGCCGCATACTGTCCATCGAGATGCGGAGCATCGGCGTGCATGATGAAGAACTGGCTACCGGCCGAGTCTGGACTGGCGGCACGGGCCATGGAGAGAACGCCGCGGGTGTGCTTGATGTCGTTTTGCGGGAAACCGTTGGCTTTGAATTCGCCGTGAATGGAATAGCCGGGGCCGCCGGTTCCGTTGCCTTTCGGGTCGCCGCCCTGAATCATGAAGCCCGGAATGACGCGGTGGAAAATCAGGCCGTCATAAAAGCCTTCGTTGGCGAGCTTTTCGAAGTTTTCGACGGTTTTCGGCGCTTTGTCCGGATAGAGCTCGCCCTTGATGATGTCGCCATTTTTCATGGTGATGGTAAAGTGTTTTGCCATAAGTACCTCCCAAGCCTTCGGCTGTGTCGGTTTTATTTTATACGGAAAATCGTTCAGGAGAAGAACGAGCCGCTTTTCCTTTTAAAAGAAAAAGAAAGTCCTGTCCTGCGCGGAGTACCGGTCAAATGGATGAGACTGAGATGCGTTTTGGCAGGCTTTGACGGATCGTTTACAATATTAGGATAAAAGCCGCGCGCTGCGGCAAGGAGGCCCTTATGACTGAAAATCGAGTACTGCTTTGCGCCCTGAGCGATCCCATAAATAATCCCCAGTTTTCGCAAAGCTTTGTGCGGGCGCTGCAGGATGCTGGCATCGAAGCCGAACTGGCCCGTTCGGCCATGGAGCCTCTTTCGGCGCAGGAAAAAGCGGAAGAGTTTAATCAGGCGCTGCGCTCCATGCGCTATTCCTGGATTTTTGATCTTTCCGGCGGGAATCTCGCCAATACCGTACTGCCCTGGCTGGATTACGACGCCTATCGTAAATCGGATGCCTACTATGCCGCATTTTCGGACGGTACCTGCATCGTCAACGCCCTGTCGACGTGCGCGCATAAAAAAGCGCTGCTCTTTGGGCTGTGGCAGCAGGAAAACATGAAGCAGGCGGTGGACATTATTGAAAGCGGCCGGGCCAGCTTTGATCTGATGGAGCTCAGTCAGGATTATTTCCCGCGCCACGCGCGCATTTACGGAGGCAACATGCGCTGCCTGCTCAAGCTGGCGGGAACCGGAAGAATGCCCGCTCTGGAAGATTCCTATCTGCTTCTCGAATCGTCTTCCGCGGATTTGTACAGCTTCGAATCGATGTGTGCGCAGATGGCGCAGACCGGACTGTTCACCGATTTGCGCGGCGTCATTTTCGGCCGCTTTAACCGTCTGGAAAAACAGTTTGAAAATACGGAAGACGCCTGGAAGGCAATGGGTGAAATTCTTCAGGCGTACTGCGATCAGCCGATTTCCTTTTTTGGAGCGCCGAGTTTAGGCCATCTGCCCAACGGGCAAGGCATCTGGATCAGCGCCGGCTGGAAAGAAGAGCCGGCCAGAGCAGAAGAGGCTTCTCTCGAAGAACGCTCTGAAGACGAGACGACGGAGGCAGAAACCGCATCTGAAGGCATGATGGAGCAAGCTGAGCCGGCAGGCGAAGACACGCCGGCAGAAAAACAGCCGCAGACAAGTGAGAGCGCCCAGCCGATTGAAACCGTTTCTTCGATCGAAGAGATCGAGACCGTTGAAGAACTTCCCAAAGAACGTATGGATTCGGAAGAAGAAAGTTCGGAAGAAGAAAGTTCGGAAGAAGAAAGTATGGAAAAGACACAGACGCGTCTTGAGCAGCAGGCGAAAGAAAGCGCGGATCGTCTTTCCCCGGATCGCCCGCGCAAATCCAGCCGCTTTGGCACGTTCCTGCGCAGTTTCTTTGCCGCTCGCCCTGTACAAGAAGAGCCCGAAGAAATCGAACCGGAAAAAGGGGAATGGGAAGAGATCAGCGCCGAACAGGCCAGCGAACGCGTGACATCTGACCAGGATGCGGAGCCGCTACAGGCAGAGGAAGCTGAACCTGCAGAGCCGGAAAACACAGATTCGAAGATCGACTGAAATTCGGACGGAATTGAAAATATAGCGACTGGCGAAAACGTCCTGCGATTCAAATCCCGTAAAACCCAGGGAGCGCATTCCCGTTTTCCAAAACGGCATGGCCAGATCTGCAGCCAGAGATTTGGTCGTCTTGCAGGGGTTACCGAAAGAGACAGGAGGAGTATTTATGAAACATTCTTTTCCAAATTCACAATTTAAATCGTCCGGGAAAAAAGGACTGCCTTCTGTTTCTTTTCGTACGCTGATCGGCCCGATTGTGGCGCTGTCCGCCCTCTCGCTTATTTATGGGCTGGCCTATACCCAGCTTTTTCTGGGTACGCTTGCACTTTCCGGGATGATGGCGACGCTGCTGCGAATTCTTCTGCTTACGGGATATGGCATCGGTCTGTATGGCGTATGCGTCTGGATCTGGGGGAAAAAAGAAGGCGCATATTCCGGGCGAAGTCTTGGCCGGGCCGGACTCGGTTCGCTTTTTGTGGCGTGGCTCGTTTCGTTTGTTCTGGAACCGCTCAGCTATGCCGCTTCGCCGATCGTGGAAGGCTTCGGCAACGTCCTGGGCATTCTGGCCATCTTCTTTGTGCTGCCTGGCTTGATCGTCTTTTTTCAGGCGGTGTATACGGGAGCAAAAAGCTGGAGCGATCTGTTTTCGACGATGGCAACGCTGTTTCAGAAGGCGCCTGCGAAACGGATCAGCGTCTGGCTGGCCCTGTTTCTGCTTCTGTGGCTTGCCGATCTGTTTTTAGGCGGACCGCTCTGCACCGTATCGACCGGGGCGTTCGCCCGTCTGTTTGCGACGCTCGTTTCGCTTGGCGAGCCGGGCTGCTCGCTCCTGCTTCTTCTCTTTGCCCAGAACGGATCTCTGCCCCCGGCTTTATGGATCGGCTATGGTGTGCAGTTTGTCGCGGTGGTGATTTTGTCGGCGTACGTTCTGGCGTGGCAGGGAAAACTGAGCGAGTCAGACACTGGAGCGGATAGTTCGAAAAACGGGAAACCGCGGTGTTCGCGCAAAGGGGATCGCAAATGAGTACGGGTCTGGAGCTGCTCCGGCTCAGTCCGACGCAGAAAAGCTTTCTGGAGCGAAAGAAGATCGGCAGTCTGGAAGAACTTTTACAGACGTATCCGATTCGCTATATCCCGATTCTGCCCATCGAACAGTGGCAGGAAGGAGAAGAAGTTCTGTTTTGCGGCGAGGTTTTGCGCAGTGAAAATCCGCATATGACCGGCATGAAAAAGGGCGTTGTCCGCTTTTTCGTTTCGGCCTGGGGACAGCAAATCGATGTCTCCGTTTTTTTTCAGGGCTACTATCCCCAGTTTCCGCCCGGCAAGACGATTACCGTCTGCGGCACGTGGACCAGAGAGCATAAAGTGCGGGCGACGTGGACCAGCTTTCAAAGTCTGGAAGAGGGCCTGCAGCTGTATCCTGTCTATTCGCTTCCCGTAAAAACGCGGCGCGATACGATGATCCGGCTGATGAAAAAGGCTTTGCCGTATGCGGATCAGATTGACGACCGCATCCCGCAGCGTCTGCGCGAAAAGTACCGTCTGCCGTCCTTAAAACGGGCGCTGGCCATGGTGCACCGGCCAAAAGATGAAGCCGAGCTGGCGCAGGGCGTACGGGCTTTGAAGTACGAAGAATTTCTGTGCTTTCACGCGGCCAGACTGGCCCAGGCCGAACGGCCGAAAAAAACGGGCCGCATTTTTGATCATTCGCTCATACAGGAAAAAATCGACGCCCTGCCTTTTGTTCTCAGCAAAGATCAGAGCACCGTTCTAAACGAAATTCTTTCGGATCTGGGACGGGACCGGGTCATGTACCGTCTGGTGCAGGGCGATGTCGGCTGCGGAAAAACCGTGGTTGCCGCGCTCAGCCTGTACGCATGTGCGCTTTCCGGCAAGCAGGCGGCGCTGCTGGCGCCGACGGAACTGCTTGCCCGCCAGCATCTGTCCACCCTGCAGTCGATGGGCATTGAAGCCGGACTGTACTGCGGCTCTCTGAAAGTCCGGGAAAAGAAAAAGATTCTCAAGGATCTGAAAGACGGGAAAATTTCCGTCGTGGTCGGCACGCACGCGCTCTTTCAGGAAGGGGTCGAATTTGAATCCCTGGGTCTTGTCATTGCGGATGAGCAGCATCGCTTCGGCGTCCGGCAGCGCCGGGCTCTTATCGAAAAAGGCGTCGAAGCCGACGTGCTTCTGTTAAGCGCGACGCCGATTCCGCGTACCGCGGCCCACTTTTTGTACGGCGATATCGATCTTTCGACAATTAAGACCAAGCCGCCCGGCCGCAAGCCGGTGCTCACACGCGCCTTTTACAGTTCATCCATGAAACCGGTACTTGGCCGTATTCTGGAAGGCATCGAAAAGGAAGGCCGGCAGGTTTACGTGGTGACGCCGGCTGTCGAAGACTGCGGAGAAATGGATCTGCACAGCGCAGAGTCGATTTACGAAGGCATGTCTTCGGTTCTGAAAGACCGCTGCACGATCGGTCTGCTTCATGGAAAGATGAAAGCCGAACAGAAAGAAGGCGTCATGGCTGCCTTTGCGGCCGGCGAAATTCAGATTCTTGTCTCCACGACAGTTATTGAAGTCGGCATCGACGTGTCCAACGCGACGATGATGGTCATTTACGATGCGCATCGCTTCGGCCTTTCCACTTTGCATCAGCTGCGCGGCCGCTGCGCGAGAGGCACGCTGCAGGGGGAATGTTATCTGCTGAGTTCGTCCAAAACGCCGCAGGCCAGAGAACGGCTTTCCGCTCTGGAGCGCATCGATGACGGGTTCGAACTGGCCAGACTCGATCTGCAGCTGCGCGGTCCGGGCGACTTGTTAGGAACCCGCCAGTCGGGACTGCCGGCGTTCATTCTGGGCGATGCCAGCACGGATCTGAAAATGATGGAAATCTGCGCGCGCGATGCGCAGGAAATTCTCGATCATCCTGAAGATATGCAAAATCACAACATGCTTCGCGCGATCGAAAAAGCCAACGCGAAAAGCGCCTATCTCGACTGATCCAGACAAGACCGCTTCAAGCCAGACAAAAAGATGCCGTGATCCAGCGCCTGTCCTGCAAGGGCAGGAAAGCCGGATCGCGGCACCTTTTCTGATTTTTCAATAAAGCGAGACTTCAAAATAAGTGAAGTCAAAATAAAGTCTGTAAGCGAAGTCTGGACTGCAGGCGAACCTTAAAAGGAAAGCTTTTCGACGAGTGCTTCAAAATCCGGCTTTTCCAGTTCGCCCTGCGAAATGGACAGAACGTCCTTTTCGGGGCTGCCGGCATAGCGCGGAACGACATGCACGTGGAAATGGTCGATCGTCTGACCGGCGGCTTCGCGGCAGTTGGCGAAAATGTTGACGCCGTCGGCACCGAGAACTTCGATCTGACGGTTGCCGACCTGACGGGCAACGGAAAAGACTTTGGCGAGCAGCGCATCGTCGGCTTCGAGAAGCGAGGGCACATGCGTTTTGGGGATGACGAGGGCGTGGCCGAGAGCAGCCGGATTGATGTCAAGAATCACGCGGACATCTTCATCCTCATATAAAGTAGAAGAGGGGATCTCTCCTTGAGAAATGGAACAGAACAGGCAATCCATAAACGAGACAAAGCTCCTTTCCTGACCGCGAAAACGTGCGGCATATCACTGAACAAGTGAAAAGCCAGGCTAAGGGGAGGCCTGACTCTTCATAAGGGGACTAACTGTATGAATATCGCGGATATTCGATACATAACGACAAAGCCGTGGGCAGCTCTGCCGTTCAAATTGTAGCACATTGGCCCACTGTTCAAACCAGAAATGTATGATTCCCCCATCACAAACGGTTCAGAAACCGTGTTTTGCCCGCCGCGGTGGGGGCCAAAGCCCTCGGGAAACCCGTTTCCCACACAGCAAATCCCATAAAATATGAATGTAGTACAGAAAGGAAACCGTTTCGTGAAAAATGAGGATCCTGCCTGGAGAACGGGCTCATCCCGGGAGTATGGGATGCAGTTCCTGTACGATGGGTAAGCGGTTTTTCGTGTGTACGGCTGTATTTTTGCCGGATGGCGGAACGGTTGCTATAATTTCAGACGAGGATTTTTACCATGATCAATATGACATTTTCCCAGGCTGCCTCGCTTTGCGGCGGCCGTTTATTCCATACAGACGGGACAGCTTCCTTCACCGGCGCCGCATCGGATTCGCGTGCCGTAAAGGAAGGCATGCTTTTTGTGCCGCTGATCGGCGCCCGCAGCGACGGCCATGCGTTTGCCAAAGACGTGAAAAAGGCCGGCGCAGCCGGAATGCTGTGGAAAAAAGGCCATCCTGGAAAGCCCGAAGATCTGCCGCTCATTGAGGTGGATGATGTCGTCGAAGCCTTTGGAAAAATTGCCCGCGGCTGGCTGATGGAAGTCGATCCGATGGTGGTCGGCGTAACCGGAAGCAACGGAAAAACTTCGACCAAGGATTTCTGCGCCTCCCTTTTTGGAACGACGAAGAAAACATGGAAAACGCAGGGCAACCGCAATACGGAAATCGGTCTGCCGCTGACGATCTGTGAAACGCCGATCGATACGGAAGTGCTGATTCTGGAAATGGGCATGGAAAACAAAGGCGAAATCGCCTATTTGTGCACCATCGCGCCGCTCGATATCGCAATTATCGCGTCCATTGGTTCGGCCCATATGGAAAATCTGGGCTCCATTGAAAACATCGCCGCGGCCAAATGCGAAATCCTGAGTTCGCTCAAACCGTTTGGTACGCTGGTCTATAACGCCGCTTCGCCTGAACTCGTTAAAGTCCTCGCCGATCAGCCGCTCGATCCGACCTGGCAGCTGGTCGCCTTTGGAGAGGGCACAGACTTTGCGCCTGAAAATCTGCAGATGACCCGGCACGGCTTTTCCTTTACGCTGCCAAGCCTTGGCAGCGATACCTATGTCGTTCGCTGTGCCAATCCGGTTCAGGCGGACAACGCGACAGCCGCCCTTCTGGCGGCAAGAGCCGGCGAGATTCGAAAGGATCTCTGGTCCAAGGCTATTGAAGAAACTGAGCTGACGCCTATGCGCGGACAGATTCGTCCGTTCGGACAGGCTTCGCTCTTTGACGATACGTATAAATCCAACCCGGAATCCGCAAGAGCCGCGCTCGATGCGCTGATGCAGATTCCCGCCAAAGTCCACGTCGCCGTACTGAGCGACATGCTCGATCTGGGCAGTACGGAGCAGGAACTCCACCGCCAGATCGGCGAATACGCAAGCCAGCTGGGCGTGGACCGGCTTTACACCTGGGGTCCGCTTTCCAAAGCCGTACACGACGGCTTTGACGGATACAAGGTTCATTTTGAAAACAAGATCGACATGATCCGGGCTGTTCGCAAACTGGATCAGCTTGATGCGGCCATTCTGGTCAAAGGCAGCCGAAGCATGCACATGGAAGATGTAATTCAGGGCTGTCTGGAAGGAGAAAACATGAAAAAGATTCGTCTTGGCATTCTTTTTGGAGGACAGAGCAGTGAGTACTCCGTTTCTCTTCATTCCGCGGCTTCCTTTTTGCGCTCTCTGAATACAGAACGTTATGAAACGACGCTGATCGGCATTTCCCGCGACGGAAAGTTTTATCGCTACCTGGGCGACGCGTCCGCCATCGAACACGATGAATGGATGGCGCAGGCCCGTCCAATCGCCTGGGTAAACAAAGGCATTTATGACTTTGAGACGAAGGAGACGATCGATCTCGATGTCTGCTTCCCAGTTCTCCACGGCAAAAATGGAGAAGACGGCGCCATCGCCGGCATGCTGCAGATGTTTGATCTGCCCTGCGTCGGCTGCGACATTCTGGGCGCTGCCATCTGCATGGACAAGGAAGTCATGCACCGCCTGTGCGATCAGGCCGGCATTCCGGCTGCAGAATACATCTGCATTAACGAACGCGATCCGCTGCCTTCCTTTGACGAAGTGCGTGCACAGATCGAACTGCCGTGGATCATTAAGCCGTGCAACGCCGGCAGCTCCTATGGCGTAGCGTTCGTGGAAAACGAAGACCAGTACGAAAAGGCAGTAAAAGACGCCTTCAAATACGACGGCCGCGGCAAGATTCTCGTGGAAAAAGCCATTCAGGGCTTTGAAATCGGCTGCGCGGTCATGGGCGATCAGACGCTGTTCGCCGGCGAGATCGATGAAATCGAAATGAAGAGCAAAGTCTTCGATTTCGAAGGCAAGTACGCTATGAAAGATTCCGCCATTTACTGCCCGGCCCGCATTTCGCACGAAAAAGCCGAACAGGCCAGAGAGCTTGCGAAAAAAGTGTTCCGTACCCTGTGCTGCCGCGATATGGCGCGCGTGGATATGTTTATTGAAGACACGGGCCGCATTCTGCTCAATGAAGTCAACACCATTCCTGGATTCACCGATACCAGCCGCTATCCGACCATGATGGCCAAAGCCGGACGTCCTTTCACTCAGCTGATCGATGAACTTGTCGATCTGGCGATGGTAAAGAAGCGCGAGGCATAAGGGGCATGAACGAATTCAACCAGACTCTGAATCCAAACGCGGAAACTGCCGCTCCCGATGTACAAGGAAATCCGGAAAACGAAACGCCGGCGTTTGAAGATGCGCGCGCGATCGCCTATGTGAACCATTTTGACTCGCAGGCGTATACAGACATGATCGCGCCGCTGCGCACCTGGGCGGAAATCCGTCTCGATCAGATTGGTCATAACATGGAAGAAGTCCGCCGTCTGTGCGGCAAGACCGACATCATCGGCATTCTCAAAGCCGACGCCTATGGCCATGGCGCCGTTGCCTGCGGTAAGGCGCTGCAGCGAGCGGGCGTGGAGTTTTTCGCCGTCGCCTGCATTGACGAAGCCATTGAACTGCGCAAAGCCGGCATCAGCGATCCAATCCTGATTCTTGGCTATACGCCCAATTCCCGCTTTGACGAACTGATCGAATACGATCTGATTCAGTCCGCGCTCTCCAAGGATTTCGCGCACGCGCTTTCCGACTACGGACAGGCGCACGGCACGAAAATGCGCGTACACGTCAAAGCCGATACGGGCATGAACCGCACCGGCCTGCTTTACGAAGCCAATGCCCGGCACTTTAACGACTTCGTAGAAGTCTTTGAACTACCCGGTCTGCAGATTGAAGGCATTTTCTCGCATTTTCCCGTCAGCGATGATCTCGCCTTCGACAGCCGCGAGTTTACCCGTTCGCAGATGAAGCTGTTTGACGAACTGATTTTCCGCCTGCAGGAAAAAGGGTACGATACCGGCGCCAGGCACATTCAGAACTCCTATGGCATTCTCAACTACATGGATGCCGGCTACGACTACTGCCGCCCGGGTCTGCTGTACATGGGCATTACCAGCGATGACGAAGTGCCGATTGCTTCGCAGCCGGACTTTGTTCCGATTCTTTCGCTGAAGACGAAAGTGTCCATGGTCAAGACGATCCCGGATCAGGCGACCGTTTCCTACGGCCGTCACTACACGGCGCACGGTCCGCGTCAGATCGCGTCGCTGGCCATCGGCTACGCGGACGGTCTGTCGAGAGCCTGTTCGAACAAGGGCCTGATGGTGTCCATTCGCGGGCATCTCGTTCCGATTGTCGGCAACATCTGCATGGACCAGTGCATGGTCGATATCACCGGATTTGACGACATCGAAGCCGGCGATACAGCGGTACTGATCGGCCAGGACGGGGATAACGTGCTCAAGGTCGATGAAATCAGCCGCAAGGCCGGAACGATCAACAACGAAACGCTTTCCATTCTGACCCGCCGCGTCAAGCGCATCTACTTCGACGAAGACGGAAACCTCGCGTAAAAAGTTAAAAAGAATGGAATGGAATCCAGACTGCACGAAAGAATACTGTATTGAATCCAGACAACAGACCGCCGCTGCGGAAAACGATTCGGTTTCCCGCTTGCGGCGGCTTTTGTGCTTTGATTCGCTTTTCTGCTAAACTGTAAACGGTTTTGGCTTCTTTTTTGCCAGACTGAAAACTCTACGTGAAAAACGCATCGCTTTTCGGACGCGATTACATCCCAATACACACCTATACAGCCGCAGCCTGCCGATTTGACGCCAGGACTTCCGGCTTTGAAAGGAGAGGTCTGTCTTGAAATCAAAACGCGAATATCCGGCGATTGATATCGCAAAATATATTGGCGCTCTGCTGGTGGTCGCTATTCATACGTTCCCGTTTGCGGACATCTCAGAGTCTTTCAACCTGTTTTTTATCGCCACGATCTGCCGCCTGGCAGTCCCGATGTTTTTTGTCTGCAGCAGCTTTTTTCTCTTTCAGAAAATCGATCGTACCCCCGGTCATGAAGGGCAGAACCGTCAGGCGCTGATGCATACGCTCAAGCGTCTGGGCATTCTCTATCTCATCTGGACGGTCATTTATTTGCCGTATACGATCTGGAACTACGCGTCCGTCGGCTTTTCCTTCTCGGCCCTGCTTGGCTGGATCCGAGACTTCTTTTTAAACGGTTCCTATTATCATCTGTGGTTTTTGCCGGCGCTGATGCTTGGACTGGCCATTGTGTACTGGCTCTACACGCGCAAGGGCATGCGGGATACCCTCATGATCTGTCTGGCGCTCTATCTGTTTGGCTGGCTGGTCAACTGCTTTGGCCCCATGTGGGAAGGCCTGCCGGTTGTCTCGGTCATTTATGGATTTATCCTGAAGCTTCTCGGTACGGTACGCGATGGTATCTTCTTTGCGCCGATCTTTGTCCTGATCGGACTGGGCGCTTCGAAGCTGCGCCGCATGCGGCTGCAGGCGAGTGCGACAGGCTTTGCGATCTCGTTTGTATGCCTGATACTGGAAGTAACCCTCTATGCCTGGATGGGCGTTCTGACAGATAAAAGCTGCATGTACCTGACGCTGGTACCGGCGATGTATTTTCTGATGCAGATGCTCATCGGCTATCGCCTTCCGTCCAAGCCGGTGTATAAGACGATGCGCAAGGAAGCGACCGGCATTTACGTCAGCCACATTCTGTTTGCCCGCATTCTTCTGCTGCTGATGCCCAATGTGCATCTGGCGGTTTACCTGGGCACGCTGGCCTGCTCGCAGGGTCTGGCGACGCTGATCGTAAGAGGACAGAAAAAGGCAGAGTGGCTGAAATGGCTGGTTTAAATTATGATTAGAATTCATCAGGTAAAATGTGAGGATCCAAAAGAAATTGAATCCCGGCTTCTGAAAAAACTGAATATGCCAAAAAAGGATCTTTTGAGCTGGTCCGTACATCGCAAAAGCGTGGACGCCAGAGGACAGAGGGTCCTTTTTTCCTTTGTGATCGATGCCGAAGTGCGGCACGAAAAGAAATACCTCAAAAACCGCGATGTGACGATCGCACCCGACGAAACGTTCCGTTTTGAAGCGACGGGTACTGAGCCGCTGGCCGGACGGCCGGTCGTTGCGGGCTTTGGGCCGGCGGGTCTCTTCGCAGCGCTGCTTCTGGCGCAGTACGGGTACAAGCCGATTATTATTGAACGCGGCGCGCCGATTGAAGAGCGGCAGAAGGATGTCGAACGCTTCTGGAAAGAAGGCGTTCTCGATCCGGAAAGCAACGTGCAGTTTGGCATGGGCGGCGCCGGCGCCTTTTCCGACGGCAAGCTGACGACCCGCTCCAAGGATCTGCGCACGCGAAAAATCTTTGACGAACTCGTCCGCTTGGGCGCAAACAAAAATATCCTGTACGAGCAGCATCCCCATGTCGGTACCGACGGCTTTGTTTCGATTTTAAAAAACGCCCGGGCGGAAATTGAATCGCTGGGCGGAACGTTCCTGTTCCATACCCGGCTGGCCGGCCTTGGCCTGGAAACATCGGGGCCGGATGGTCACGATAACCTGCAGTCCATTACCCTGAAGGGATCCGGTATTGAAAACGCCCGCGCAATTTTAAAGGAGAAGGGTCTGGAGAATCTGATTGTGTCTTCGGATTTGAACGACTCGAACGAAAAAGAGGACTTCCTGCAGATTCGCTGCATGGCGCTGATTGCGGCGATCGGCCATTCGGCTGGCGATACGCTGCGGATGCTGGCGAAAAGCCATGTGCAGATGGAAAACAAGCCGTTTGCGATCGGCGTGCGCATCGAACACGATCAGAAATTTATTGATCAGGCCATGCTGAAAGATCACGCGACGGATCCGCTGCTCATTCCGGCCCGCTATCAGGTAACCGCCAAAACTTCGACGGGAAAAGGCGTCTACAGCTTCTGCATGTGTCCGGGCGGCTACGTAATTGCGGCATCGAGCACGCCGGAAACGGTTGTTGTCAACGGAATGAGCTATCATGATCGAGGCGGCAAAAATGCCAACGCGGCTCTTCTTGTACAAGTCGATGAAACCGACACCGGATCGGATCTGTTCGCCGGTCTCGACTATCAGGAACAGCTCGAAAAGGCGGCCTGGAAACTGTCGAACAGCTACCGGGCGCCGGTTCAGCTCGCTTCCGATTTTGTACAGGGAAACGTCTCGGACCATTTTGCAGGCGTGCTGCCCACGTATCCCTTAGGGACCGTGTTTACGGATTTTCAGACGCTGCTTCCGGCACCGATCGCTTCCTCTTTAAAAGAAGCGCTGCTGTCCTTTGAAGAAAAAATTCCGGGATTTCTGGACGGTGCACTGTTAACGGGTGTGGAAACCCGTTCAAGCAGTGCCATTCGCGTATTCCGGGATAAGGAAAGCCTGCTTTCAAGCGTATACGGTCTGTATCCCTGCGGGGAAGGCGCCGGCTATTCCGGCGGCATTATGACCTCCGCGCTCGATGGTCTGCGCTGTGCCATGGCCCTGATGGAGCGTTTTGACAATTCTTCAAAATCCCCTATACAATGAGAAAAACCATGACTTTGCTGCTGCCCGAACGATCCATTCGACGCTATCTGGATCTGGATATCCGCCAGCTGAAAAAAGACGGAATCCGGATTTTGTTCGTCGACATCGACAATACAATTTCCGCATACGGCGATACGAAAATTTCCAACGAAGCCGCGGCATTTCTGCGCCGCGTGCGCCACTCTGGCATTGAACCCGTGCTGCTGACCAACAACACGAAAAAGCACGTCGAAGACGTGCTGGGCGGCCGGCCCGCGGGCGAACTGCTGACGTTCTGCCTGAAACCGCTGCCCCATAAAGTGCATCGCTTTTTAAAAAAGCGGAGCGTCAGGGCCAGTCAGGCCGCCATTGTCGGCGATCAGCTGTATACCGATATGCTTTGCGGGCGAATTTCGGGCATGCATACCATTTTATGCGGCAGACTGTCCGAGACGGAACGCAAGGATACTTCGATCATGCGGGCCCTCGAAAATGCTGCCTACACGTATTACGAAAAGAAACACAAAATAGATCGGAGGGACGGATATGTCCGAATACTGTAAAGGGTGCGGCGTAAAGCTCCAGAATGAAGACCCCAAAGCCTTAGGCTATACGCCATCCCTGGACGCCGATTACTGCCAGCGCTGCTACCGCCTTCGCCACTACGGCGATGTGACGATTAACATGCAGCAGGGCATCGCGGCGGAAGAGACCCTGAAAAAAGTCAATGAACTCGACGGCATCGTATTCTGGACCGTCGATCTGTTCAATCTCGAAAGCAATCTGATCAGCCGCCTCAACCAGCGGATTCCCGGCAAGCCCGTGGTCATGGTTCTGACCAAGCGGGACGTGCTGCCCGTTACGCTGAGCGACGAAAAGATTAAAAGCTACGTTTCGCGCCGCCTGAAAGAAGAAAACATTCAGGTGGAAGACATTCTGATTGCCGGCTACATGACCAAAGGCTCAGAAAAAAGCGAAGAAATTCTCGAAACGATTTCCCAGACGGCCGACCGCCTGGGCGAAAAGAAAAACGTTATCTTCATGGGACTCGCCAACTCCGGCAAGTCCACTCTGGTCAACCGCCTGCTCCACAGCAGGGAACTGACCATTTCCCGCAACCCGGGAACCACCCTCGACGTGATTTCCCGTCCCTGGCGCGATCGAATTCTGTACGATACGCCGGGTCTGGAAAATCCAAAGTCGTATCTGGCGTGGCTGCCGGCGGACATGCTCAAAAGCGTGATCCCCGTCAAGCCGATCAAGCCCTACATCTGCCAGATTTTTGAAGATCAGTCCTTTGCAGCCGGCGGACTGGCGCGCATGGACGTGGTCTGCTCGAAAAAGGCCAGCATTGTCGGCTACTTCTCCCCGGGCGTGCCTATTCACCGCGGCAAGAAAAGCGATGCCGACCGTCTGTGGAACGAGCATCTGATGGAGATGCTTTCGCCGGCCATCGATCACTCGATGGAAACGATGCAGGCATGGCATGCGCCAAAGCTCAAACCCGGTCAGAAAATGGATGTAGTCATCCAGGGACTGGGATGGTTCTGCGTATCGGGGGACATTTCCTCGATCACGGTTTACGCCCACAAGGGCATTCAGATTACATTTCGAAAGGCGATGATTTAAATGTTAAGCGCACAGAACAAAAAGAAACTCAGAACGCTGGCGATGAATCTCCCCAGCATGATCCAGATTGGAAAAGGAAACCTTTCAGAAGCGCTCTTTGAAAGCCTTTCTAACGATCTGGAAGCCCACGAACTCGTCAAGGTGACGATGCAGAAGACGGCCGCGATTTCGGTCCGCGAGGCGGCGATTGAATGCGCCAGCCAGACCGGAAGCGATATCGTACAGATTATCGGCCGCACCTTTACGCTTTACCGCAGAAATCCGGATAAGAAGACGGGGATTCTCTGATGAAAAAAGTTGCTCTGTTAGGCGGATCGTTTGATCCCATACACAATGGCCATATTGCCATGGCCAATGCAGCATTAGAGCAGCTTGGCGCGGATGAAGTCTGGTTCGTTCCCGCGCGGATTTCCCCTTTAAAAGACCGGGTACTCACCGATCCGGTCCATCGACTCAACATGCTTCGGCTGGCCTGCCAGCAGAACGAACACTTTCGCATCAGCGACGTGGAGTTCAAGCGCAACGGCACCAGCTATACGATCGATACGATCCGAACGCTGAAAAAGCAGTTTGACGATATTGAATTTTACTGGCTGATCGGCGCCGATCAGGCCGCTCAGTTTGAAGAATGGAAAGACTGGCAGCAGCTGCTTAAGGAAGCGCACTTTGTGGTCGCCGACCGCCAGCAGCAGCTCGACTTGCTGAAAAAGGACTACGGAATGATCCGTCTGTCCATGGAACCGGTCGACGTATCTTCTTCGCAGATTCGTACGGGATTTCGTCTGAATCTCATGCCCGAGAGCGTACGTCAGTACTGCCTCGATCACGAACTGTATCTGCCGGCCTGGATCCAGCCGCAGATGGATCCGGCGCGCTTTGCCCATTCCTGCAGCGTCGCCAGACTTTGCCGGGAGCTTGCCAGAGCCCATCATCTCGATGAGCACAAGGCGTGGCTGATCGGACTCTTTCATGACATCGCCAAGGATCTTCCTAAGGAAGAACAGGCCAAATGGGTCAAGGCAGCGTTTCCGCCCTCCGCCCTGCAGGAACACCACGCGATCTGGCACGGCTATGCCGGCAGTGAAATTGTGTGGCGCATTTACGGCCTGTACGATCCGGTGATTCGCAACGCAATTTCCAATCATGTCAAAGGCACGAGCTATGATCCTTACGCGATGATCGTGTTTGTCAGCGACAAGCTCGATCCGCTGCGCGGCTACGATTCCAGCGCCCTCTATCATGCCTGCCTGCATGATCTGTATAATGGTTTCCTGCTGGTCAAAGCAGAAAACAAAGCCTATCTCGAAAAGGAGAGACAAAAAAATGGACGTACTTGATCTTGTACTCAAGGCAATCAGCGAGAAAAAAGGAACCGATATCGAAGTGTACGATACCCGCACCATGACACCGTTCATGGATACGATGGTCATCGCTTCGGCCGGCAACCTCAAACAGAATCTTGCCATTGCTCAGAATATTAAGGACCGCCTGTTCGAAGCCGGCTGGAAAGGCGAAGTCCGCATGGAAGGCGGCCAGGAATCCAAATGGATTCTGGTGGACCTCAAGGATATCGTCATCCACCTCTTTACCGGCGAGGAAAGAAAGCTGTATTCGCTTGATCGCCTGTATGAGGAATGCCCTGTTACCCGTTACGAATAACGACACCTGGCCGCCTTGCCTGCAGGGCGGCTTTTGTAAAGACACATTTACCATGAAGCAAAGTTCGATCCGGCTTTGCAGACAGGGGGAGGCGCTGATGCGTTTGAAGCATTCGATGCGTTTGATGGGTACGATGGATTCGACGCATTCGATGCGCTCAATGCCTGTCCTGACTCCCTGTTTCCCGCAGAATCGGATCTTAAACAGAAGGCGGTACGACTATGGCAATTTATGAAACACTTGGCCGATACTATGACGCCCTCGTCAAGGACGATCAGGCGGCCGACCAGTGGGTGGACTGGATCGAATCGTTCCATCCCGGCAAAACGGTTCTGGAACTGGCCTGCGGCAGCGGGGAAATTACCGAGCGACTGGCCAAGCAGCACGATGTGACGGCGCTCGATCTTTCCCAGAACATGATCGATGCCGCAAAAGCCAAACCCGGCAGCGAAAATATCACCTTTTTACAGGGCGATATGCGCGATCTGTCCGGCCTGTCCAGGTTTGATATGATCGGCTGCTTTTGCGATTCGTTCAACTATCTTGAAGACAAGGACGAAGTGCGCGCGTTTTTAAAAGAAGTGCGGGCGCATCTGAACGAGGGCGGTCTGTTTCTTTTTGACAGCCATTCGCTCTGCCGTCTCGATGAGTTTGCCGAAGAATACGAAGAAGCCGGCGAATTTGATGACGGCGTGCAGGTACAGTGGGTGATCACGGCGCAGGACGATAAAATTTATCAGGACTTCGCCTTCTACTTTGACGATCGCACTGTCGAAGAACATCACATGCAGACGGTCTTCTCCGACACGGATTTAAAAGAGATGCTCGAAGAAGACTTTGAAATTCTCCAGTTTTCCGGCGACTTTAACGAAGCCCCGCTCGAGGACTGCGAAAAGTATTTCATCGCCTGCAAAGCCAGACCGGCTAAGTAACACCAGTCAGATTCGACGTATACGATAAAGCCATGCGTCTCGCAATTTTTATGGAAGAGGCCGCCGGCTTTATCCCCGAGGCAGAAGCGCTATAAAGTCTTCTGCGAAGCAAGGAGGAAAAACATGCTTGGATTTATCGCAGCCATGCCCCAGGAGCAGAAGGCGATTACCGATCAGATGACGGATGTGGAAGTCCGCACAATTGCGGAAGCTGCCTTTTACAAAGGCCATCTGGCCGATGAAGAAATCGTTGTCGCGCTTTCCGGCGTCGGAAAAGTCGCCGCGGCTATTGCTTCGACGCTGCTTTGCGAAAACTATCATCCCGATGCTCTGCTTTCGATCGGCGTAGCGGGCGGCCTGAAAGAAGGCCAGCACGTCGGCGAACTCGTTTTCTCGGATTATGCCATTCAGGCCGATTACGATACGTCGGCAATCGATGGAAAAGACGGAATCGGCAAAGTGTTCGCCGCATCCAGAGACCTGCTCGAACGCGCCGAAGCCGCCGCAAAAGAAGCGGGACTGACGTATACCACAGGCTCTGTGGCGACGCAGGATCTGTTCATGGCGTATGAAGATGACTTCAAAAAGCTGTTTTCCCGCTTTCCGCAGAGTGCGTGCAGCGAAATGGAAGGCGGCGCGATCGCGCAGGTCGCCAGCCAGTTTGGTCTGCCGTTTCTGATCATCCGCACGCTCAGCGACATTGTCGGTCACAACGACAACCCGGTAGAGTTCAGCTCGTTTGTGGAATCGTCCTCGCAGGCTGCGGGACGCTTTGTCAAAATGTTCTGCACCCGATAAGCAGACGGAAATGCAATAGAAATACAGAAGAAAAGCATCGGATCTTTCTCGATCGCCGGCCGATCGAAGAAATCCGGTGCTTTTGTGTTTCCTGCGTTCAAACGATATAAGTGGCCCTCAGAAGGCTTCCCGCCTTCTTACTTGAAAAAGGAAGAGAAGAGATCGCCGACCAGACTGCCCGCAAAGTTGCCGGCGGCCCGTTTGGCGGTGGAATTGTCGGAGCCAAGAATGCCGCGGCTGATGGATTTGCCTACGCTTCTCCCGATGCTTCGTGCAGAAGAACGGGCGGCTTTTTTCACCGACTTTTCCAGAGAAGAAGATGAATTGCGCGAAGAAGAGGAACGATTCTGTCGGCGCCGGGTCTGGCTGCGGGCACGACGGTCGTCTTCGTAATTTTCATACTCGTCTTCGTCAGCGCGACGGGTATTCGTGCGATTGGATTTCGAACGGGAGGAGGAAGAAGCACGAGTATCTGCTTCTTTTTGGTCTGCTTCTTTCTGCCGCTTCTGCTCTTCAAGCGCTTCATAGGCGCTGTAGGCATCAAAGGCTTTAGCGTAGTGGTCGTACATCGGATCCCGGCTTTCCACAAGCTGGATTTGCGAGGGTGTGAGAGCCTGGAAAGAAGAGTGGGGCGGAAGAACGGTTACTTTTTCGACCGGCATCGGGGCACCGTCTTCATCGAGGAAGGAGACGAGCGCTTCGCCGGTTTTGAGCGCGGACAGTTCGCTTAGCGTATCGAGACGGGGATTGGGCCGAAAACCGGCTGCCGCCGATTTGAGCTTTTTCTGATCCGCCGGCGTATAGGCATGGAGAGCGTGCTGAATGCGGTTCTGCAGCTGGGAAAGAATGTCTTCATCGAGATCCGACGGATTCTGGGTGATGAAAAAGAGACTGACGCCTTTGGAGCGGATCAGACGAACAACCTGCGCAATCTTGTCGCGCAGCGCTTTTGGCGTATCTTCAAATAACATGTGCGCTTCATCAAAGAAGAAGACCAGCTTCGGCTTGTCGACTTCGCCGACTTCGGGAAGCGTTTCGTACAGCTCAGAAAGCATCCATAACAGAAGCGTCGAGTAAAGAAAAGGATTTTGTCCAAGGCGGGACGCTTCCAGAATGTTGATCGTGCCCTGACTGCCGTTGAGCGTCAGCCAGTTGGTGATGTTCAGATCCGGCTGGTTGAAAAAGAGATCGCCGCCCTGATTTTCCAGTTCCAGCAAAGCCCGTACGATCGCCCCGGCTGAAGCCGAAGAAATGGTGCCGTACTGCGCCTGCAGTTCCTTGCGCTCGTCCATCACCAGAGAAGCCATCGCGCGGAGATCTTTCAGATCGATCAGCTGCCAGCCGCGATCGTCCGCGATTTTGAAAATGATGTTGAGTACGCCGGTTTGGGCGGGCGTAAGCGAAAGCAGACGGGAGAGCAGAAGCGGTCCCAGATCGGAAATCTTGGTGCGCAGCGGAATGCCGTTTTCGCCAAAGACGTCCCAGAAGCGGACGGGATAGCCGCAAAACGCGAACGATTCTGGATCGATGCCGCAGCTTTTCAGACGCGCGTCGATTTTTTCATTTCGCTCTCCCGGCATGGCCAGGGAACTGACGTCGCCTTTCATGTCGACGAGAAAAACAGGGACGCCCAGATCGGAAAAGCTTTCCGCGAGCACTTTAAGGGTAACGGTCTTGCCCGTTCCCGTTGCGCCGGCGATCAGTCCGTGCCGGCAGGCTTTGGAAGGAAGGAGTCCATAGAGACCGTCGGCGTTTGCGCCGACGGGAAGAATTTGCGATGTCGTCATACTGATGTGGCCCTCCAGACGGGGCCGTCTCCTTTCAAAGGACAGTGCCTTTTTTCTTCATTATACGAAAGCCAGGAACGATCTCCGAAAGCGCAGCGCACCTTTTTGCGCCAGGCGCGCATACCGTTTTGGAGGGCGATCGGAAAGGAAGAATAGAGGTCAGGGGATCCGTTATCCAATTGATACAGAAGTCGATATAATGGAAGCCATGAGTAAGCAAAGAGGATCGGCGAGGGCGGCAGCTTCGTCGAAACAGAAGAAACCGTCCGTCCAGAAGAAAGGACCGGCGGCGCAGAAAAAAGGCACGTACGGCTGGCCAATGACGGCCGCTCTTTTTGCGGTGCTCTTTTTGATGATCATCTGCCTGTGGGCGCTGTTTATCAGCGGACCGTCCCGCCTTTACGATGAGCAGGTCGCCCAGGTGCAGGCGCGAATTGAAGAACAGGTGCCTCATGTCGAGGGCCTGACGGAAAACAAATTCGATTTTGTCACCTGGCAGGGCTATACCGATCAGAAGCTGTACTGGTTTGACGCTCAGGGCGGCATCATTACGGAGCGGGATCTGTCCACGCTCAATTACGAAGCGGCGCGCGAAAAAGCGCGCAGCTCTTACGACATGGATCCGGAAACGGTCACACTCGCGTACGGCTATTCGGCACCGGTGTATCAGCTGCAGTCCGGCGAACAGATTCTCATGCTCGATTACGACACCCTGGACTGGGTATATGAAAGGAACCTGGTACATGCTCAACCGTGAAGACTGGTACGCCCCCTGGTTTAACCGTACCGCCTGGATTTTTGAAAATATTGATGCCCTTTCGCTCGAACCCAATGAAATTCTGACGCTGCTGGCGATCAACTACCTGCAGGAAACGAATCAGCCGGTCATCGCCGAACAGCTGGCTCTGAAAACTGGACTCGATCCGGAAGCGATTGACGAAGCGATGTCTTCGCTGTCCGACAAGGGGTGCATGACGATCGATACCCGAAACAAGCAGCTGACGATCATGCTCGACTGCCTGCTCGATCAGGCGCCGGCTGCCGGTCATCCGCTTGAAAAGACGCTGCTGTCCAGCGTGCAGGCGGAATTTGGCCGGACGCTTTCCGCCTCCGAACTCGAACGGCTCAGTCAGCTTTGCGACACGTACGAACAGTCGACAATTTTGCATGCGCTCGATGAGGCGGCTGTCTACAATAAGCGCTCGATTGCGTACATGGAAGCGCTGCTGGTCAACTGGAAAGCCAAGGGCTTAAGCGCCCAGGATATTGAAGAGGGAAGACGATGAAACCGGAAGAAATTCTGGATCAGATTGAAATTCTGTTCCCAAATGCCAAATGCGAACTGCTGCACGAAACGCCGTTTCAGCTGCTGGTCGCCGTCGTGCTGTCGGCCCAGACAACGGATGCGGGAGTAAACCGCGTCACGCCGACGCTCTTTTCCCGCTGGCCCGATTCGGCTTCGCTGGCCAAGGCGGATGTGCAGGAGGTCGCCGACACCATTCGCAGCATTGGTCTTTATCCGACCAAATCCAAAAACATCGTGGCACTCGCCCAGAAGATCGAAGAAGAGTTTCACGGCGAAGTGCCGTCCACGTTCAAGGAACTGCAGTCGCTGCCTGGCGTCGGCCGCAAGACGGCTAACGTAGTCCGTTCCGTCGCTTTCGACATTCCATCGATGGCCGTCGATACCCATGTGGAGCGGGTTTCCAAGCGTCTGGGTCTGGCCAAGTTTGACGATGATCCGCTTAAGGTCGAAGAAAAGCTGCGCCGCAAGCTGCCGCGCGAGCGCTGGAATCAGGCCCATCACGACCTCATCTTTTTCGGCCGCTATTTTTGTACGGCCCGATTCCCCAAATGCGAAAAGTGCCCGTTTGCCTCGTTTTGTAAACGGGAAAAGTTTGATCTTTACAAGGCACAGAAAATTGATCCCGACTTTGTGGCCAAGGGTGTCCGGCCAAAACGCAAAGCGTCCAAATAATTTCCAGACACACTATTGAATCCATTGACGGCTTCTTCAACAATCTTTCCGACGGTTTGAAGAAGCCGCTTTTTTTCTGCCTGCCCGTCTTTCAGGCGGGCGGTTTTCACCGGGAGAAAAGCGTGACGGAATGCGGAAAATAACATGATTTACACTCTATTCCACATCATTATGGAATATTTTTAATCTTTACTCCAGCTCTGGCGTGTGATTATCCTTTCTTCAGATCGATCGCGGACTGCAGACGCGAAAACGGCCGGTCCAAACGGCCGGATCCAGACAAGAAGAAAGGAAAAACGAAATGTTTCAAGCGTTATTCAAGTCGTCCCGGGCTTTTTTATGCGCTTTGAGTCTGTGCTGCGGCCTCTCGAGTGCCGCCGTGCAGAAGACCGATCCGCCGGACATTCCTGCGCTGACGATGCAGACGAATGAAGGCGGCAGCCTGAGGGCTGTATTGGAAAGTGAACCGATCGAATGTCCTCCCGGCCAGAAAACAGAGACCGATCTGAAAGGCGCAAAGACTCTCGAAATCGAAGCCGAAAGCCAGCCGGGCTATGTCATCGAACGACTCGAAATCAATGATGTCCCGCAAAGGGATGCGATGCAGAAAGCGTCCTGGAAGAAAATCGTCCCTGTCGAAACGCCGATGGTTATCCGGGCGCGTTTTGAAAAAGAAGAAATCGGCAGAGCCAGAGCGGATCAGGCAGACGTAGAGGCTTCACAGATCTCCGATCGCTCAAGCGGGGATGCCTCCTCCAGCTCTTCTCTCGCATCGTCTTCGGAAAACGAGAGCGATCGCGAAACGGAGCAGAAGGAATCCGATCCGTCCAAAGACGGGGCAAACCCAGAAGAAAACGAAGCCAGTCCTTCTGCTTCACCGGCAGAAAGACGCGCCGCAAAGCCAAAAGCGTCCGGTCTGGTCGTCGAAGGCTATCGCGCCCTGTCCGTTCGGGTAGGCACTGCCACCGAAAACAACGGACTCTGGCTGCTCTCGAATGGAAAATGGGCGTTTTGCGGCAACTGGCAAAATGGCATGCCCTTGCGGGGCGATTCGGCGAGTGCTCCTGTAGAAGTCGATAACCCCGCTTTGCGCAAAGTTCTGTATTACGCGTATAACGGTCCGGCGAACATTCTGATCGCCAAAGGCTATTCCGAAGAAGCGCAGATCGTCATCACCGATGATCTGGTTTCGGAAGCTCTCGGCAACGGATCGTTTTCGCACAATATCGCTCTGGAGGGCAGCTGGATTCCCGTCGTTTCAAAACTCTGGGAAGAAATTCAGGCCAAACCCGATCCGACCTTTTACAAAGCCTATATGGTCACCGTCGCTGGACAGTATCTCAACTGGAACGGCCATTGGATGCCCAAGCAGCCGCTGCTGTATGGAGAGGGCGAGCCGCCCAAAGAACCGACGCACTGCTGGTTGTGGATGGAAAAAGGCACCACGATGCCCCAGATTACGGTGTCCAACTCCAAGCGCTATTCGTTTGCGGGGGCGGAATTTGGCGTCTACCAGGGCCTGACGCCCGATGAATCCAAACGGGTGGGAACGCTGATCAGTCAGGCCAACGGCGAAACGAATACGCTCGATCTGGAAGAAGGCTGGTACTGCATCAAGGAACTCAAAGCGCCGCCAAACTATCAGCTCTCCTCCGAAATCCGGACGGTGCATCTCGAAAACGGCAAGACCGTCAAGGAATCGGGAAATGACACGTACTTCCAGGACACGCCGGACTACTTTGTCCCCGGTCTGATTTTGAAAAAGCAGCACAGCCGGACTCACTCTTCCACACCGTCGAAAAGTCTGGCCGGGGCGCAGTTTCAAATCGAGTATTACCGGGACGTCAACGTGAAAGTCAAACCCGGAAAGAAGCCCGTGCCGGCGTACTCGTGGATTTATCAGACCGACAGCCAGGGGCGTCTCAAAATGGACGATTCGCATTTTGTCAGCGGCGATGAGATTTTCAAAACCGCCGATGGAACGCACGTGCTGCCCGTTGGCTGCGTACTGATCCGCGAAATCAAAGCGCCCGACGGCTACTTTCTCAATCCGGAAGAAAAGGGTATCGTCCTCGATGACACCGCCATCGACCCGTTTGAAAATCCGCTTATTTTCGAAGAGACGCCCATCGACACCATTCTGTTCAAATACGACCGGCAGACCAATGCGCCTTTAGCCGGCGTCGAATTCCGTCTTGGAAAACCGGATGGAACCGAAGAAATTTTAAAAACGGACGAAAACGGCGAAATCGCCTTTTCCTATGCGACCGACGGAACGTACACGATTCAGGAAGTGCAGCCGCTGCAGGGGTATCAGGCAGCCGCCAATGTGCTGACAGTCATCGTTGAGGGCGAACGCGTTCAGATCCAGGGTCTGGAGGATGGGCAGCGCCATGAAAACGGCCGCCTGTCCATTCCAAACGATTCAGGCGGCGCAAAACTGAAAATTCAAAAAGTCGACGAAAACACTGAGCCGCTGCGGGGCGCCGAATTTACTTTGTACGGCGAAGATCGCCAGAGTGTCCTTCAGAAAAAAGAGAGCGGCGAAAACGGCGAAATTCATTTTGAAATCGAAGCGGACGGTCTGTATTACATCGCCGAAACGAAAGCGCCTGAAGGCTATCGGATGAAAACGGACGAAACGGGAAATCCGCTGCTTCATGCGATTCGATTTGCGCGCGATTCGCAGGGCAATTTGCAGATTACAGTCGATTACAAAGGCGAATCCGCCTGGCCAGAAGGCTGGAGTCTGCAGAAGGACGAAAACGGCCTTCCCGTTCTGAAATGGACAGTTTCCAATGCGAAACAGCTCCTTCTGCCCCAGAGCGGAAGTCAGGAGGCGCTGCTTTTTAGCGGCATGGCCGTTACGTTGTGTACTGTCGGGCTGCTTATGCGGACGCCCGCATTTAAGCAAAGAGAGAAAAAGAAAAACGGAAAGAGGGGAACAAACGGATGAGTCACAAAAGACGATGGCCGCAGGCGCTGGCTTTAAGCGCCGTCCTGGGACTGAGCGGCATGACGGCTATGTATACGCCGCTTCTGGTCCATCCAGTTCTGGCGGCGCAGACGTGCACCATTACGCTGCACCCGGGAAATACCGGATCGCTGGCGGGACGCAAGTTTGAACTGTATCGCCTGATGGATGCTCAGGAAGCCGAAGATGGAAGTTCCATTCACTACACGATCAACCCGTTATGCAAGCCGGCGCTCGTTCGAACGATCTGCGATCGAAAAGGCATTGCGCTCCAGGACATGACGGACCAGCAGATCCTGGACGAAGTCGAAACGTATCGCACGATTGTCGGCCAGCCGGAAGGCGTTCAGTCCGATTTCCGGCAGTTTGTTGAAAGTCTGCGTCCCAATCTGATGCAGTATGCCAATCCGGAAAAGCGGGTAACGATTACGCAGGCGGACGTATCCGCGGCGGACGGATCGTATGTGTTCAAAAATCTTAAGCCGGGCTGGTATCTGCTCAATGAAGCCGACATCCCCTCAAGCGCGCAGACTCATCAGGCCGCTTCGCTTTGCGTGGTGGATACGTGGACGAAAAACATGGACGTGCAGCTGAAAGGAAGCGGCCGCAGCTGATCAAGAAAATTGAAGAAGACGATCAGAATGTCGGCTGGAACGATATCGGCGATTACCAGGGCGGGCAGAACATTCCGTATCGCATCGATGTCGCCGTGCCGTCGATGGAGGAATACGATACGTACTTCATGAAAATCCACGATGTGATGGACGCCGGTCTGACTCTGCATCCGGATTCCATTCGCTGCAGCTTTGTGGAAGGCAGCCAGATCAAAACCATTCCCGCCGGTCAGTATCGGGTCGAAACCGGAACGGAAGGCGAAACGTTTGCGGTTTGTTTTGACGACGTGAAGGGGCTGGTCAATTCCATTCTGCCCAAATTCGATGCTACAGGAAATCACGTGTACGGCCAGACGCTGCGCATCGAATTTGAAGGCGAATTCAATGAAAACGCCTTTACCAGCGGCGAAGGCATGACCGCGCAGGAAAACGATGCGCGTCTGGAGTATTCCAGTGATCCGCGTGCGGACGGGCAGGGAAAGCACAACTTCACCCCATGGGATACCGTTGTCAGCTATTCCTATGCGCTGAAGGCGACAAAGATCAATGACGCCGACAAGCCGCTTAAGGATGCAGCCTTCCGCCTGTATGAAGACGAAGCGTGCACCCGGGAAATTCTGCTTCGACCAGCGAAAGACGGCTATTTTGTTATGAACGAAAACGCAATTGCGCAAAATCCGGATCTGAAAAAGCAGGCGGTCGAAATGGTCACCGGCGCCGATGGGATTTTCCGCATTTACGGACTGGATCAGGGCAGCGTCTATTTGAAGGAAACGCGCGCGCCGCAAGGCTATCGCGGACTGTCGAAACCCGTTCAGCTCGATGTGCTTCCGACGTTTACCAATCAGCGCGATGAATACACAGCCGGCGATAAGGATCTCGATCTCAAAACCCTGAATACGCTCGAAGCCAGAGCGGTCATTACCAACCATGTGCTCGGCCAGGACGAACGCGTGGAAAAAGTACTCGAAACGTCAATCCATCCTTTGGCCCTTTATATGGATGTGGTCAACCGGACGTCTCTCGTTCTGCCTCTGAGCGGATCGAGTACAGCGCTGGTTTCTTTCGGCGCGAGCGGCCTGCTCGTTATCGGCGGACTGAGTCTGGGTCTGGCCAGCCGCCGCAAATCCAAAGCGGAAGACGAAATGGAAAACGCTGAATCTGGAAAACGAAAAAATCGAAAGAAAGGTCCGAAGCAATGAAAAAGCGCGGCCAGAGAGCGGGTCGTAAAAAGAACATCCGAAAGACGCTTTCCCTCCTTCTGATCGTTCTGGGTCTTGGCTTCAGCATGCTGCCGGCGCTTTCTTTTTCCTGGACGAAGGCGGCGCAGGAAGACAGTGTGCGCTCCATGCTCCAGACACCGCAGAAGAGCGATGTTCAAAAACTCGAGGCGATCGATCAGAACGCCAGGCGCTACAATCAGGCACTTGCGCAGGATCTGGACGGGGCTTTTCCTTCCCGGGAGCAGGACGGCTATGAAGAACAGCTCGATTGGAACGGCAATTCGATCATGGGTTCGATTTCCATTCCCAAAATCGGGGTCCATCTGCCGATTTATCCCAGAGCCAGTGCGCAGAGCATGGCCAGCGGAGCCGGACATGTGGAATGGTCTTCGCTGCCCTGCGGCGGGAAAGGCAGTCATTGCCTGCTTTCTTCGCACCGGGGCATGGCGAGCGCGATGCTGTTTACGCGCCTGGATGAGCTGGAAGAAGGGGATCTGTTTCTGATCGAAAATCCGCTCGAGACGCTTGCCTATCGCGTCTGCGACATTCAGGTAGTGGAACCGTCCAAAACGGAGAAGCTGAAAATCGATCCGGAGGAAGATCGGGTGACGCTCATTACGTGTACGCCCTTTGGCATCAATTCACACCGTCTTTTAGTAAGCGGGATGCGCACGGAATATACCCAGGATATGGAAGAAGAGCGTCAGAGCGCTTCGCCGATGCTTTCGGTTTCTTCGCCGGTTTCCCGGCTGTTTCTGCTCGTGCCGGCTGCCCTGTTCGGTCTGGTCGGACTCGTTTTTCTGGCGCGCTTTTTCGCTCATAGGAAAAGACGCTGAATGCCTGCCTTATCGAAATACAAAACGATAAAGCAGGAGGCTTGTTTTTAAAGTTGGAAAGGAGAATGTGATTTGAATCGAATCCGACAGCTTCTCATATCGCTGCTGATGTGTCTTTGCCTGTCCGGTCTGCCCGTTCGCGCAGCCGAAATCGATGCGGCCAGCGAAGAGTCGCCTTCTCCGGCGATTCTGATCGAGCTGGAAGAGACGGAAGACCATCGAAATGGGCACGATGTGGAATTTGAGCTGTACCAGTGTGCCCGGCTCGAAAACGGCGGCTTCGAATATCTGGACGGGTATAAAAACTGTTCCCTGCAGCCGGAAGATCTTCAAAGCGCCGACGCCCTCTACAAGGCGCTCGACATTTTATCCGCGGCGAAAGGCAAGCCGATCGCTACATGTACGAGCGATAAAAACGGTCAGGCGCTCTTTGAAACCGGCGAATGCGGTCTGTTTCTGATCCATACGTCCAGGCCGTCCGGCTACAACCGGATTCCGGATTTTCTTTGCGCGCTTCCCGTGTTTAACGAGGAAAACGGTTCGCTCGAATACCGGGTAAAAGTCAGCGCCAAGTCGCTGCCGCTGCCAGTCGTGCAAATCGTCAAGACTGACGAAGACGGAAAAGCCATTACGTCAAAAAACTTTGCGTTTTCCGCCTATCGGGATGAAGAGTGCAAGAATCTGCGCAACGAAGTCGCCGGCGATCCCAAAAACGGCTTTGCGCGCTTCACGCTCGATCTGGGAGAAACCATTTATATTCGGGAAACCAAAGCGCCTGAAGGCTATGATCTGAGTTCACGGATCGTCAAAGCCGAGCTGCTCGAAGACGGTCAGCTTTTTATTGACGAAAGGCTGCAGACGCAAAACGCGCTGACCATTGCAGTACCGTACGCCGATCGAAAGAGCAGCCCGACACCGCAGCCTGGTACAAATCCCCCGTCGACGAATACGAAAACACCGCCAAGCCCGCTCAGAAGTCCGCAAACCGGATCGCAAACGCACTACCGCGATCTGCTGCTTCTGTTTGGAGCCATGTGGATGCTTCTGCTTGGCCTGATCGCCCTTCAAAGAAAGCTGGATCGAAAGAAAACCCAGTAAAAAAGCACCCGCCAAAAAGCAGGTGCAAAACGGTACGATCGATCCGACGGTCCGCCCAGAAGCGGGCGGTACAAAGATCGCTGGTGTGCTTATTTTGAATCGTTTGGATTGAGCAGTTTCTGCCAGAGGTTCAGCTCGGTTCGAAGATCTTCACACTGTTCATCGAGTGTCTGAAACAAATTGTAGAGACCATCTTCGCTGAAAATTCCGGAAGACTGATTTTCAGGCAGGGGATGGTTTTCTTCATAATCGCGATCCGCCAGCCAGTTGCCGTTAAAATACCAGTCATACAGCTCGCTCAGACTGTCCTGACCGGCTTTCAGCGCGTCCAGAAGCTGACTCATCTGGCTGGACAGGTCTTCGAGGTCCTGCATTTTCTTTTCGCGCTTTGCGCACATTCGTTCAAAATCGTTCATGGCTTTTCCTCCTTTAAAGGGATGGCCTTATGCATATACCTTAAAGAAGGCCGATCGAGGAATCAGTTTTTGTGCTTGCGGGATTCGATGAGATTGCGGGCCGCATAGACACCGCTTGCGGACGCGTGGGAGAGGGAATGGGTAACGCCGGAGCAGTCGCCGATGACGTAAAGGCCTTTGCGGGATGTTTCGAGATGGTGATCGACTTCGACTTCCATGTTGTAAAACTTGACTTCCACGCCATAGAGCAACGTATCGTCGCTGGCCGTCGATGGCGCTACCTTATCGAGTGCGTAAATCATTTCGATGATGTCATCGAGCTGACGTTTTGGAATGACCAGAGACAGATCGCCTGGAGTAGCTTTCAGCGTCGGACGGACAAAGCCGGAATCGATGCGATCCTGAGTGGAGCGCTGACCGCGGATCAGATCGCCGAAGCGCTGTACGATCACGCCGCCGCCGAGCATGTTGGACAGACGGGCAATCGATTCGCCGTAGGCGTTGGATTCATGGAACGGTTCCGTAAAGTGGCTGGAGACGAGCAGCGCGAAGTTGGTGTTTTCCGTAAACAGGGACGGATCGGAATACGAATGGCCGTTTACGGTAATGATGCCATTGGTGTTTTCGTTGACGACCACGCCATGCGGGTTCATGCAGAACGTACGGATTTTGTCCTGATACTTTTTGGAACGGTAGACGATTTTGGATTCGTAGAGAGAATCGGTCAGTTCGCTGAAGGTGACGTAGGGCACTTCCACACGAACGCCGATGTCAATGCGGCTGGCCTGGGATTTCAGGTTGAGATCCTTGCAGATGGATTCCATCCAGCGCGAGCCGGAACGGCCGGTGGAGATGATCATCTGATCGCCTTCAAAGCGGGATCCGTCGCTGCACCAGGCGATGTAGCGACCGTCCTTGGCGACGATCGAATCGGCATGATGGAAGAAGTGGAAGTCCACTTTGTCCTTCAGTTCGTTGTACAGATTGTTCAGAACGACGAGATTGACGTCGGTACCGAGGTGACGGACGTTCGCCTTAAGCAGATGCAGGTTGTTTTCCAGACATTTCTTGTAAAGACGGGCATCGCTGCCTTCGAAAAGACGCGTCTTGTCGCCGCCGCATTTACAGTTGATTTCGTCGACGTATTCCATCAGTTCGATGGCTTCTTTTTTGCCGGTGTATTCGTAAAGGGTGCCGCCGAATTCGTTGGTGATGTTGTATTTGCCATCGGAAAAGGCGCCGGCTCCGCCAAATCCGCTCATGATCGAGCAGGACGGGCAGCGTACGCAGGAAGGAACGGTGGTGCCGTTGATCGGACATTTTCTTTTGGAAAGGGGAGCGCCGCTTTCGAGAACGCCGATGCGTAAAGTCGGATCCAGCCGGGTCAGCTCATACGCCGCAAAAATACCGCCGGGACCTGCACCGATAATCAAGACATCGTAAGATACAGTTTCCATAGTGTATATTCTCCTGGATTCCCTGAGGGAATGGTTTTAAATCGTTTGCGGTGGGCCTGCACGCCGGTTTCGCCAAGTCGTCCCAGACCGTGCAGACACACAAAAAGTCCCGCTTCCATCGGTGCATAGCGTATCCATGTCTGAATTTTCCAGAAGGATTCCTCCGGGAATATCGCTGCGACAAGTCCGAAACAAGCAGGATCAGGGCTGCTGCCAGAGAAAGGCCAAAGCCGCCCGAATACGGAATTATACGCAGGTCGGCCGCAAAAAACAACGCACAGCCTCTTGTGGAAAACGGAATTTTCAACGGGGTGAATTGAAATAGTAAATGCAGCGGTTGAACCTTTCTTTGGGGGATTTCGTCTTTGCAGCGCCAGCGCTGGATTCGGTCCTTCTGTCTGGATCTTTTCCGGACGTTCTGACCGAAAAGTCGATCGATCTGGCCTGAAATTCCATGAAAAAAGCCGGTCGCCTGACCGGCTCGATCCGCGAGAAACGGGAATTATTCTTCTTCCTGAACGGTATCCCAGTCGGGTCCGATTTCAGGGGGCGTTTTGCCCGCAAGACGTTCCTTGAGAACGCGGATTTTCATATCCATATTGTTGTGGTTGACCTTCATGTAACGATGCAGAAAATAGTCCTGAACCTGGTTGTAAAGCGAAACCAGGTCCTGGTATTTCTTCTCGTCTTCTGAAACAGGCTGTTTGGAATCTGCCATATTCGCTACCTCCGCGAATTCAGTATAGGCAGATCCGCTTTTCTAGGCGCCCGCTTTTGCCTGTGCTCTTGCCTTCTCGTATTCCCGGGTTCGCTCATACACCGTTTTGAGCCCCTTGAAAATCAGGTTGGGATCGTACACATCGATATAGTCGGTGTGCTGGCAGATCACACGGCCAAGACCGCCGGTGGCGATGACTTTGAAGTCGCCGCATTCCTTGCGGAAGGCTTCCACCGTTTTTTCAAAGCCGCCCAGGAACTGGTAGAAAATTCCCGCCTGCATGGCCGTCTGGGTGTTGCGTCCCATAACGGAGCGCGGCTTCTTGATTTCGACTTCCGGCAGCTGGGCGGTCTGTCCCCAGAGGGCGTTGGCGCCGCTTTCGATGCCTACGCCGATGGCACCGGCTTTGAAGACGCCGTCCGCATCGACATAGTCGTACGTCGTCGCGGTTCCAAAATCGACAACCAGCAGCGGCGTTCCGTATTCCTGAATGGCACCGGCGACGTCCGCAATACGGTCCGCACCGACGGAGCGCGGGTTTTCGAGCTGAACGCTCACGCCGGATTTGACGCCTGGACCGATGACGAGCGGCTCGATGCCGATGAATTTGACAATGCCGTTGCGGAAGGAGTGCATCACTTTCGGGACAACCGAAGAGACGATGACGCCTTCGATCTGTTCCGTCTTGATTTTGGCGTTTTCCAGGAAATAGTGGAGCATGAAGCCGTATTCGTCGCTTGTGCGGCGCACTTTGGTGTTCATACGGTAGGTGCAGATCAGGTCGTCCTGATCGAAGACACCGATGGTGATGTTTGAGTTTCCGACATCAATGCACAGAAGCATGGTCGTGTTTTCCTTTCTGGATTTCGAGCATCGTCAGCAGAATCTTACGGCCGAGCTCTTCTTTCGTCTGGAGGGGCAGATGGGACAGGCTGTCTGGAGTCATGAGGGTAACGATATTGGTATCGGTCATGAAGCCGGCGCCCTGGGTGTGGAGATTGTTGGCGACAAGCAGGTCGCAGTTTTTCGACAGCATTTTTTCTCTGGCATTCGCGTCGAGATTTTCGGTTTCCATCGCAAAGCCGCAGAGCACCTGATCGTCTCGCTTATTCTGGCCAAGGCCGCGCAGAATGTCCGGGCTCTTAACGAATTCCATCGTCAGCGTATCGCCCGATTTTTTCATTTTCTGCTCATGCGTTGTGGCAAAGCGGTAGTCGGCAACGGCGGCGGCCATGATGATGAAATCCGCACTTTCGGCCTGTTCCTTCATCGCTTTTTCCAGATCGAGCGCGCTGACAATATCGATGCGTTTCACATTTTCTGGCGTAGGCAGATGAACCGGGCCGGCGACGAGTACAGTGTCCGCACCAAGTTTGGCGGCAGCTGTCGCAATCGCAAAGCCCTGCTTGCCGGAAGAATGGTTGGACAGAAAACGGACGGGATCGAGCGCTTCCTGCGTCGGACCGGCGGAAACGACCACGCGCTTGCCGGCTAAAGGCAGAGGTTCGAGAGCAGCAGATGCTTCTTCCTGATTGTGAAGGGCGCTCTCGATGTGCGCAACGATCTCTTCGGGTTCAGCCAGACGGCCTTTTCCCGTTTCGGCGCACGCCAGCATCCCTTCACCCGGTTCAATAAAGGACCAGCCGCGTTTAGCGAGAGTGGCAATATTGGTTTGCGTTGCCGGATTTTCATACATGTGGACGTTCATGGCCGGCGCAGCCAGAATCGGACACATGCAGGCGAGCAGCGCGGAAGAGAGCAGATCGTCGCCGATACCGCAGGCGGCTTTGGCGAGTATATTGGCATCCGCCGGCGCGATCACAAACAGATCGGCGCGGCGGGCAAGTTCAATGTGCGGAATGAGTGCTTCGTGCGTGCCGTCAAACTCATCGACGTATACATCGCGGTGCGAAAGTGCCGCAAAAGTCAGCGGGGGCACGAAGGCGGCGGCATGCCGGGTCAGAATCACATCGACCGCATAGCCTTTTTTCGTCAGAGAACTGACGATCGAACAGGCCTTGAAAGCGGAAATGGATCCGGTCACGCCAAGTACAATGGTTTTCTTCTCCATAATTTATCCTTTAATGATCGAAAGCCGTGTCGGTTCGCTGTCAGTCTTTAAAAGCAGAGAACTTCAAAAATGAAGATCTCCAAAAAGAGCAGACAGGAAAAGCGACCTGAAAAAAAAGAGAGGTCTTGCAGGAAGACTTTACAGGTCCCAAGGCTTTTTAAAATTATAGCGGGATGGAATGTAATCCCCAAATCATTTGTCAGAACACGCGGATTTACACAGAGCGCATGCGGACGGCTGGTATCATGAAACCATGAAAATCTTTATCGCCTCGGACTCCTATAAAGGCTGCATGAGCAGCCGGGAGGCCAATTATCGAATTGAAAAAGGCATACACAAAGCCGACCCCCAGGCCAAGTGCAGCAGCTTCTGTATCAGCGACGGCGGCGAAGGGTTTGTCGAAGCGTTCGCGCAGGCGTTTCAGGCGCGTGTGGAAAAGGCGGAAGCGCACGATCTGTATGGACGGCCGCTGACCGTCAGCTACGCCTGGCAGCCTGAACGCAAAACCGTCTGTGTGGAAGCGGCGTCTGTTCTTGGCCTGACGCTCTATCCAAGGCCGTCCAGACGGCCGATGGAAGCATCCAGCCACGGACTTGGCCAGCTTTGCGCTAAACTGATTCGCGAACTTTCCCCTCAGCAAGTCGTGATCGGACTGGGCGGAACCGGAACCAATGACGGCGGCATGGGCTTTCTGGGCGCTTTTGGAGCCAGATTTTACGACCGCAGCCGTCATCTGCTTCGGCCGAGCGCGCAGAACTTAAGCAAAATCGCGTTCATCGACAAGCGGGAATTTTCCTTCCCGGCGTCGGTTCAGTTTGTGGCTGCCTGCGATGTCTCCAATCCGTTTATCGGAGAAAACGGAGCCACGCATGTGTTCGGCCGGCAGAAAGGTCTGCGTCCGTTTCAGATCGCGGGCGTGGAAAAAGCAATGAGCTGGTTCTGCGCGAAAATTGATCAGACCTTTCATGTTAATCTCAATGCATATCCCGGAGCCGGCGCGGCCGGCGGACTGGGCGGCATGCTTGGCGCCGTCTTTGACGCCCGCATCGAGTCCGGAATCCGCCTTCTTGCATCCGGAAGCCGTATGATTGAAGAAATTCAGGACGCGGATCTTGTCATTACCGGGGAAGGGCAGAGCGACGAGCAGTCCGCCAACGGAAAAGCGGTCGCGCAGATCGGAAAAATGGCCAGCCAGTACGATAAACCGGTCGTCGTCATCAGCGGAGCCCTCTCCACCGGCTATGAAAAGCTGTACGATCTGGGGATCGACGCGCTGTTTTCTACCGCGGACCGGGCTATGTCGTTTTCACAGGCTCTCAAAAGCGGTCCGGAAAAGCTCGAAGCCCAGGCGGAAAATATCATGCGTCTGCTTCAGGCCGCAGAAAGGATTTACAGGCGATGAAATCTTATGTTTTAGTTTCGAGCGCGCTTTGCGCCAGCCTTGTGCTGGGGGCCTGTTCGAATACTTCGAAAAAGCCGTATACCGTTATTGATGTGACGATGGATGAACTCGATACGCTCTTAGAGGAAAAGAAAACCTTCCCTCTGCTCGTCGAGCGGGAAGGCTGCGCGTTCTGTGCCGCGATGAGCAGCTATATCGATCAGACGAAAAACGAACATGACAACATCACGGTCTACCATCTCGATACCACCGAATTCAAGCTGTTCCGCAAAGAGGAAGGCGCCAAAACGCTGGTCAGCGATACCGAAGACGGCAAGCGTCTGCTGGAACTGTTCCCCTATTTCCTCTATACGCCGGCGATTTACCGCATTGAAGACGGCAAGCCGGTGGACGGCGCGTTTGGCTATGACGAAACCAGACATACCGTCTCCCTCTGGAATCTCGATTCCACTATCGACTGGGACGGCGCGCAGAATATTCCCGTCTGGGACTATCTCGAAGAGTGCCAGCCCAAAGCGCAGTAATTCCTACGGACAGGCACGTCCCAGAAAAACAGGAAAGTCAGGCAGGATCTTTTCATAGGTCCTGCTTTTTCATGGCAGACCGTTTTACTTTGTTATCCCGGACAGATTACAGGCGTGAAAAAGCGCCATTTTGAGGGAAAATCGACAGGTTTGCGGCGAAAATCGCACCCAATACGAGGGATAGAAGAAAAGAAACACCGCTCTGCGCTTTGTGCGCTAGAATGTAAGAAAATGTAACAAAATGCGCCGCCAAGTCCCGCTGCACGCAGGGCTTTTCTGCGGCCGCTTTTTCTTCTTTTACCGGGCAAAAAGTGCCGGTCAGGGAAGGAAGAATTATGGAAAGGCAGGATATCATTTATGTCTTCAACGAGATCGAGTGAACTGGAAAACAATGTTTTTTTCTGGCAGAAGCTGGATACGCTGGTTCTTTCAGGAAATATGGAAACCATTCGGCAGGCCGGATCGCCGAGCGTGGACTATCCGCGGCTCTCCTATCCGGTGGACTATGTACGGATCACGGACGCCATCAGTGCTAACGGGGTACCGCTGCTCGGGTTTAAAGGCGAAGGCAAGGGCCTTAGCGTCACCGCGATTATTGTGCAGGCGGACATTCTCGAGCGGGAGCTTCTGACCAAAGTGCTCATTGGCTGCGACGAAGAAGAGACAGAACGCATCGTCAAGTTCATCAACGCGGCAGAGTTTCAGAAAGCCATTCTCGTACGCCGTTCCAACACCGTTCCCACATGGGCGCAGGCGGAACAGTAAACCGTATTTTTTTTCTGAGAATCCAATGCTGTTCACTTAAGCTTCACAAGCTCACTTACAAATCAGGTTAGTTCC